>NZ_JAZEZK010000010.1:0-181832 GCF_037028485.1 Acinetobacter sp. 102 | reverse complement strand
GGAGGAATTCACAAATTTCATACAGCCTATATTGTTATATGACTTAAAGGGTAACTTGGAACTATTCTTGATTAAGAATACAGCACCACTTTTCGTAAGTTATCCTGCTATTAATCTACATGATGATCAGAATCAAAGATTGCCAACACAATTTAGCCATCTCAATAATACTAAGATAGCAATTGTAGGTCTTGGATCGTTAGGAAGCAAAATTGCAATATCACTGGCACGGTCGGGCTGTAAAAACTTTCTACTTATTGATGATGATATTCTGGCCCCACACAATCTTGTCCGTAATGAACTCAGCTGGTTAGATGTTGGCTTTGCTAAAACCCATGCTGTTGAAAGAGCATTAAAACGAACAGTATTAGACATGCAAGTTGAAACGTATGAAATGCAAATTGGTGGACAGGAAAATCCTCATTTAAATTCCAATATCGCTAATGCCATTTCCACATGTAATCTGATTATTGATGCGACAGCAAATACACATACTTTCTTAACATTAGCTGCAATTGCTAAAAGAAAACATATTGCAATGGTATGGGGTGAAATCTTTGGTGGCGGTGGTGGAGCAATGATGGCCCGTAGTCGCCCAACATTAGATGCCTCCCCCTTAGAACTTCGCAATCATATTTATGGTGTCTTACAAACGTTGGAACCAATTCCAGAGGGCAAAGTTTATAATTACGGCTTTCAAACACAAAACCAAACATATATTGCATCAGATGCAGATGTAACGGCTCTTGCAGCGTCTATGACACAGTTCACATTAGATACTTTATGTACAATTGAAGAGCAATCCTCTTATCCTTATTCAGCATATTTAATAGGGTTCCGTAAATATTGGATATTTCAATGTCCTTTTGATACTCATCCTATCGATTGTTCAGGTGCGTTAGTAACAGAATCTCCAATAGATAAACAGATATCTGAAAGTGAAAATGGCAATTCTATTGAAGAGCCTGAACCGATAAAAGGTTAATACTGATGCTGAAAATATCCATTCCTACTGATATACAAAATTTACTGATAAAAGCCCTGTTGAAGTCTGGAACTCACGAATGTGGCGGTGTTTTAATGGGTGAGCATATAGGTACAAACCATTTTAGAGTTAGCTCATTAACTGTTCAAAAGAGTGGAACGATAGCATCCTTTGTACGTGGAATTACGTATGCTATTAAAGCAATCCGCCTTTTTCATAAATCAACAAACAATAATTATCAAAAATTTAACTATTTAGGTGAATGGCACAGCCATCCTCTCTTTAGTGTACAACCCAGCAGTAAAGACCATCACACCATGAGGGAATTGGTGTCCGACCCAAAAGTTGGTGCAAATTTTGTAGTCTTACTAATTTTTCATTTAAAAAACAATCATCTTGAGGGCAGTGCCCACACCTACCTACCAGATGGTTCCTGTTACCGATCCACTCTGGATTTAGAGAGATAATAATGAGTGCAAGTCTGTTAGAAAAACAATCAACTGGTGGTGCAATTGCACGAGTAGGGTTTGAGTATCAGGATGCTTTTGTATTAAAGAACTTGCCTCTCTGGCTATCTGAAAGTGCTTTTAGCCACATTGTGAGTGAATCAATAGGTGATGTCGAGGTTTGCTACTTCTCTTCAGAAAAAGAGTTACAGCGTGTCATGTATGAAGCCAAAAATCATCCGCTGACTTCTACAGATTTTTGGAAAGAAATTAAGCGCTTCAAGGAGGCTTTTGATATTCCATCAAGTGAATATACTCGCTTTGGTTTAGTATGCCCACTCTATACCTCTACACTTCACCCATTTCTTGCCCAGATTGAGAGAATTAGAGGTGTTGGTTCTTCATACAATGCAGATTCTGTGATTTTACAAAAAAGTCGTCAGGATATTATTCAGTGGTGTAGCGATAAGGGATTCGAAACCTCACTTGCTGAGTTTGCACTTGATCATGTTGATTTCCTGTCTTTCAATGCTGAAGATAGCGACTCTGTATTTATAGGTGAAATAGAAGAGAAACTATCCAATATCGAACTCACTACACGTAAAGCCAAACAGTTAAGAGATCAGTTTAAAAACCTGATTTCTCGTTCTTCTTTTGGTCCAATATATCGCAAAGACTTTGAAAATTTTATTTGCCATGCTCTTGAAGAAGATAGAAGCCAGTGGCTATTAGATCCTATTAAAATTAATCTTTCAGCATCATCCAGTCAGTATCAAGACTTAAACTTAGATATTAGTGATTTCAATGGTCCTGATCGTGCTCAAAAGAACTCCAGCGACTGGAACAATCTAATTAAAAAAGCAGTATCGATTGGGGATTTCATTCATAGCAGTGGTGACCGTAGAACCCTCCTTATAGATGGCAAACAAAGAATGTCCACCGCATGTATGCTTGGCTATGTTTTTAGTGCCACACGTAATTTCCTACTTGAAATAGAACATAATGGCCTCGCATATCGCACTGATGACCATAAACAAAAAGAGGGACAATTTTTTACTAAAATCGACGCTATTGAACGACAGGGTGAAACTGAAGCCATAGTCACTATCGGATTTCCTACAGCTATAGGTAAAGACATTGACTCTACGATTAATGAAGTAAAGAACTTGCCTAGATTGAATTTAGAAAGCTCCCATGTCATTGATAATATGGAGACTCTAAATCTTGCTGTGAGAGAGGCAAAATCTGCTTTAGTTTCATTTAAATCCGAAAATAAGTTATCTAAATTACACCTCTTTATTAAAGCACCCTCAGTTTTTGCAATGGTCTTGGGACATCGCTTGAATGGTATTTGCGATATCCAGCTCTACGATTGGGTAGATGGGCAATATATCCCTACAGCCGAACTGAACTTATAAGAAGAATTGACTAGTTGACAATAGCTGGTCATCAGAGCCTCTTTTGCCTCACGTATTAAAGTTTCTCTACTTTCGTATCTGAATCTTTTTAATGCTCTAGTTTTGATAGCATTAATTACAATTATATCGGCTTCATCCACAGTATATTTCATCTTCTAGCCTTTTAATTTATATTGATTAGAGAAGCCTACTTATGGGTTCTATAAATAATTAAATCAATCATAGCCAAACATCGATGGAACAAATAATCAATTTGATCATGGCTCTGTAGGGTTGCTTGCTTAGGCTCAGAGTGTCGAATCCTATATGTATTTCCAATATCTGTTAATTCTCTCATTTCTTGTTCAATTAAAGACTTAAATGAAAGGTTGTCACCAAAAAAACCAAGTATGATCCCGATAGATTTCCTTTTATCAAGATCAAATAAATTCTTTAATCTCTCCCAAGCATCCCATAATTTTTCTAAAGCATGATATCTCTCATTCAAGTTATATGACTTAATTTTACTACATGCATCAAGTATCATTTGATTTAACTCCAAATCATTAGACTTTCTTAAAAGCACATGCTGTATTAATGTCTTTGTCTCATCAGAAATAATTTTCTCTATTTGACCAATTGAATTCATTTCATAAACCATGCCCCTTATTCTGAACAATGTATTAATTTCTTCTTTAAATTTAGCTTTACCATTATCTTGCTTAAAATCTAAATGATGATGTCCAAAATATTTATGGAAATGATACGGAACAGGTTCTGATACTTTTAAATAAAGAAATTCGAGTATGTCAAAAACCTTATATATATCAGGGGCCCATGGCTTATCATCTTGCCAAGAGTTTTCGTTAGGCTCGGTTGTTGCCAAAGGCCATTCCACTTCAAGATATGCGTTTAAGGTATTGCTAAGCTTTAAAGAATCAGTTCCACAATTTTCACCAGAATCAGAACATGTTTCAGGGAAGGCTTCTGCAAAATAATTTTGACTTTCTAATGTTTCTAGGACTGTAACGATACCCTTCCATATAGATGGACAGATGTCTTCTTTTGTTCTTGGTTTTAAACCATTAATACGTTCGCTATATAGCATCATAAGATTACTTTAAAAATTTATAAATTTCTTGCACTTATACTAATTGTTTTGTTGGATAAATCAATTCAAACAATGAAAATAAAAGTTACAATGCTGTCTAAACCTTCAAGAAATACAAATACTTTCTAGTTAAAGAATATTTATGCTTTTAAATTTATGATAATATCATAAGATGCCTAGACAAAATCATTCCATTGAACAGGTCCATGCCATTTCAATGAGATTTAACACATTAGTTATTGATCATTTGAGGACTAATTATTCTGAACTATCCAGAAGGCTTGGATATGCCAATGCTAGTACCTTACATGCTGTAAAAAAAGGAAAAAGCTTGCCAGATTTTTTAAGGTTGGCTCATAACCATGAAAAATTAACTGATAAGTATGGTCGTAAAATTAATCTACATTGGCTGATTACTGGTACTGGTGATCCCATGCTAAAAAATGATCACAATGAGAATAAATTTAATGATATTATCATTAATATAGGAAATTTAAATTTCCAAAAGAAACAAGAAATATTTAATATACTTGCGAATATTCTTTCTTCATAAAGAGTTATTCACTTTTTAACGGGAATATCTAATTAATGAACCTCGACTTTCTCCATCAACATTACGAAGATTCTGATACTTGTGTTTCATGGCAAGGTATTGGTTTGTTAGATGGAGAACTGTGTGTAGATTTTTTCTTAAATGATGTTAAACAACGCCTAGAAGATACTGAAGGAAAAGAAGAATTTGCAGATCACCTAAGAGGCTTAGCTCTGACTGGAATGGCAAAGGATTGTCTAGAGTCTTTTCTCTCTGTTGGAGAGGTAGAGCCTCTAGATTGGGCTGTGGGTGAAGCTCTTGCAGAAGCTTATTTGATAAAAAAGCATAACATCATTTTTCCTTGGAATATGGAGAGAGAGAAAAGGAATATTCACGCCTCGACTGCTGGAGCAGACATTGTTGGCTTTGTAGAAAAAGATGGTAATTTTTCATTAGTTTTTGGGGAAGTTAAAACTTCATCAGAGCTTAAATTTCCTCCTCAAGTTATTACTGGAAGATCAGGTTTATATCATCAGCTTGATGGCTTAGCACACGACATCACAAAAATACATCAACTTTTACGATGGTTGCTTCCGCGTATTAAAACGTCAGGCATTTTTGTAGAAGCATATAATAAAGCATGTGGTGCTTTTTTTAGCTCACAATTCAAAGCAATAACTTTGTTTGGAATATTAATTCGTGATACATCTCCAAATCCAAACGACCTAGCTAGTCGAGGAAAGAAATTACGAAATACTTTAACACCGCCAACCCAATGTCATTTAATTGCGCTGCATTTACCATTTACTATTGAGGATCTTGTTGAACGAGTTAAAAGTGGAGGTGTAGCATGAACCACTGGCTCTTAGACTCTGTTCAAGAACATCGTGCATCTGCCTTAGATTTGGCAAATAAACTGCAATTAAATAAAGAAATTTTATTTAAGAGTATTGATGTCGATTTCCTACATATCCAGCAAACGGCTAGTTCACTTGAATTGGTTGTTCTTGATCTAATTTTATCTCCATTTGAAGTGGATGAGGATAAAGAGCGGTTATTAAAGAAAACGGCTCAAGATGCCTTTAGATTGTATCGTGCATTAAATATCCCACTTGACCCTCAAATGGCAGGCGTTCACCTTTTAAGAACAGCAACACTTGGTGTTATTGCTGATCGTGGCGCTGATACAGCTCGTTGGTTACGTTCACTTGATTCTGAAAATGGATGGCCAGCCTTAGAACTCGAATCAAACAATTGGGGTAAAAGAACTTGGGCTACTATTATTGATATTTGGTTAAGGCTAATTCGTAAAAAGGGATGGAATGATCGTGATCTGATATTAGAAAGGGTTGCAAAATTACGCACATCTCAAGAAAGCTTTGAAAAAGAATATCTAGAAAGTATTGATAAACAATCAGTTAAAGCGGCAGCCTTAGAGCTTATTGCGCTCTATCATTTGTCCAAAGCGGCAGATGTTTTTGCTCGGTTTATGACAGATGGTGTAGTTGAAGGCAACCACCAAATTCAACATCTACTTGATATGCATTTTGATCGAGCAATCCAAGCTTGTGAACACACTCAACTTATTGAATTAGAGCCCTTAATACGTTTGCTTTCAATTGCAGCCGCTCAAATGGTTAACAATTCAATCTGGACAGTAACTCGTGCTGTTAACTCTAGAGTAACTAAGTTTGTTAAAAGTTTAGTAGATCGAGGTAGAGGTGATAAAGCTATTTTCGATGTGCTTCCACCTCAAAGACGTACTCTTGCTGAAAAAGGTTTGTTAGGTTCTAGTCGTCGTGCAGTAGTCGTTAGTTTACCTACTTCGAGTGGTAAAACTCTCATTGCTCAATTCCGAATATTGCAGGCACTGAATCAATTTGATGATCAAGAAGGATGGGTTGCTTATATTGCTCCTACGAGAGCATTAGTAAACCAAGTTACCCGTCAATTACGTAAAGATTTCAGCCCGCTTAATATTGTTGTTGAGCAGCTTAGTCCCGCCCTAGAGTTTGATAATATTGAGATTGAACTTTTAAAAGAAAATCAACAAGATGCGAAGTTCCGTGTATTGGTTACGACTCCAGAAAAACTTGACTTAATGTTAAAGCAAGGCTGGGAAGAGAAGATAGGTCGTCCATTAACTTTAGTTGTTGTAGATGAAGCACATAACATTAATTCTGATTACCGAGGATTAAAATTAGAGTTGTTATTAGCAACTATTAATAATGAAAGTAAGTATGCTCAGTTCTTATTGTTAACACCATTTATTAACAATGCCAAAGAAGTTGCACGTTGGTTAGGTGGTAGTAATTCCGAAGATGTAAGCCTTGGACTAGACTGGCAGCCCAATGATCGTGTTATTGGAGTTGTTAAACCGGTTCAGGGACAACAATTAAATAGACGAAGCTTTGATTATTCCTTAGATTTTGAAATGATTCATACTAGTAGAGATACCCTTGCACTAAATGAATCTTTTTCATTTCCTAGTAATCATAAAGTCGCTAATTCGTATAGCAAAGCAAGCGATCAAGGTCATGTTGCCGCAATGGCCGCATCTTATCTAAAAAAACGTGGCCCTGTTATTGTTATGCATTCATCTCCAACAAATGTATGGTCTTTAGCAAAAAAAATCAAAAAAGGTGAAGTTAAGTTAAGTACTATTCATGAAGATATTGTCCTTGTTCAAAAATATCTATTATTAGAATTGGGTGCAGATTTTCCACTTATTGACTTATTAGAATATGGAATAGGTATTCACCATTCTGGATTACCAGAAGAAGTTCGCCAATTAATTGAATGGTTATTTGAAAACGAAAGATTAAATTATCTTGTAGCGACCACGACAATTGCTCAAGGTATTAATTTCCCCGTGAGTGGAGTTGTTTTAGCCTCACATCAATATCCATCTAAAACTAAAGCTCCTACTAATATGCCGCCAGAAGACTTTTGGAATATTGCTGGTAGAGCTGGTAGAGTGTCACAAGGACAATTAGGTGTTATTGCTCTAGCTGCAAAAGATGATGAACGTGCAAAAGTATTAAAAAGCTTCATCCAAAATAATACTGGCGACCTGAATTCTGCATTAATTCAAATGGCGATTACGGCTAATAATGAGCTAAATGATTTAGGTAGAATCGTTTTTAAGTATCCAGAGTGGTCAAGTTTTTTACAATATTTAGCTCATACTTATCGTCAAATGGATAAACCAGAAGGTTTTATCGATCAAATTGAACAGGTTCTTCGTGGTACTTTAGGCTTTGAAAAACTAAGATTAGAGAATAGTAATATTGCTCGCCAGTTGTTACAGGGTATTCGCCACTATACTGATACTTATTTGTCAGATCCAAGAGCCCCACTTAAATTAGTAGACAGCACAGGCTTCTCTATACAAGGTATTAGGACTGTTTTTACCCATAAAGGTGATATAGATAAAAAATCATGGAATTCTGAGACTTTATTTTCGGAACAGAACCCAGTGCTAAAAGACATGATGGGAGTTCTATTACACGTTCCAGAGTTAAGAGATAATTTTAAAGACGTAATTGGTCAAGGCTATGAAGAAACGGATAAATTAGCTTCAATGATCAAAGATTGGGTAAACGGTAAAAGTATTCCTGAAATTGCAAAAAGTCATTTTAGTAAAGCAAATGAGGATACGGTAGATTCAATTACTCGTTGTGGGCAAAGACTATTTGGTAAAGTTACACAAACAACATCTTGGGGATTAAGTGCTTTATTGGCTATTACAGCTAACGATCTGCCTGAAGAGGAATTTAAAAAACTTAGTAACTTACCATCACAAGTCTTCTATGGTGTTAACAGTGATGATGCAATCGTCATGCGCTTACTAGGTATTCCTCGCACTGCTGCAAAGCCCTTAGCCAGTTACTGTAAATCTGACTCTAAAGAATCACTACCTGCGCTTCGTGTCCGATTAAGAAATCTTAGCGATTCTGATTGGAATCAAGCATTAGGCGTAAATGGTCAGGTCTATAGAAAAATCTGGCATATTCTAGAAGGAGTCTAACAAGGCTCTTTGGTTTTTGCTAAATACTAAAAATCTTTTGACATTTATATTTTTCATCATTAATTTAGTATGAAGCATCAATACTATGCTAGTCAGTCCACCGCTCAATTTTAGTTGAGTTGGCGAATATCCCCTTGTGATAATGTATATTTCTCTTCTTGAGACCAATCTTACTATCCTTATTGTATGCCATAAGGGTGATGTGGGCTGCACAATGAAAATGGCGAGCTATAAGGTTAGCACTTATGCAAAACTTAGTTTTCCCATCAGGACTGTCTGTTCAAAGAGCAAAGAAACGTGCCAAAGAACTTGTTAAAAGTGAACAAGCAAAAACGCAAACTGATGCACTTGATGTAATTTCTTTCAAAGAAGTGAATAAACCATGGGCTTTGGCAATGGCTCAACTTCAACAAAATTCAGACTCATCAAATTATTTAATTACACTTGTTGATATTGCAAAGGTCTTAGATCAAGAGCCTTTATTAACAGCTAATGGTTTTGGTCATGCTGATAACTATCATGAATCTTTTTATAAAAGACGTACTTTTCATGATTCAAAGACGGAATATATTAAGCACTTTCATGAAAGTCGAGAGATACTAAGAAATTCACTTGATGAGTGCCAACGATGTTGTATGTACTTACAGCATTTAAAAAAGTTAAAGACGGTTCGTTATAGTTTGGGAAGTTATGGTCTAAAACATAGTGTTGAAAGATATCATCGGAAGTTGAATCTATTCGATAATGCTTATGTTTCTAACGGTGCATTTATCTGCTCCGCTATTCATATGGGTTTTTCAGTTATGAGGAAAGACGATTTAGATCCAAATGCTTGGATTTTTGCTAGCTTACAATCAGACATAATAGTATGGGAAAGACTACTTGAAGAACAAAAATCTTTCCGTGCTTTCACAAAACAGCGACTTTTTGAGAAAGTTAGCAAGAATATTGGATTTTAATCACACCAATATTCCTTAGTTTACAATTATATTTTGACTGGGAAATTAAAGTCTTAAACATAGATTAAGACTTTAATATAAAAATTTAAAGGTATACGTGACTCAATTTCTTGTTTCATTAAATCATAGGATTACAGAAGCATTTGTTGACGAAATATACTTCAACTCAAGATTAAATAAAACTTCATAAAATTTAAATTGATTCCAAAGTAATTGACTGGACGGCTGCTTAAAACTATCATTCCTTTGCTGACCTAAATTGTCAGTCGGTTTTAGCAGACCGTGGCGTATAGCGTACCAGATTCATACTTTTCCAAGTGTGGATTATGTGCGAAACCTTCTTGTTCCCCCTTTGCGGTAGAACGGGAGGGGGACGCTTCGTGCGTGCTGGTTCTATATGCCCAGTCTGCTAACCCCCTCTTTGTTCTGCCACCATCATTTAGCAGTGATTTGGTAGAACATTTATTCGCATATAGGAATTTATCATGTCACATTCTCTTTTCTCATCTGTACCTCTACCACATGTTCAGCCTGATTATTTCAAACAATGGGCAATACAGAGCTAATTCTTAACTAACTGTATTAAAAGCAGCATTTTTAAATACAACAATTCATAAGGTGGATGGCTAATTCACGCCTATACAAAAATACTTATTTTTATATCCCCTTGTGATTGTGAAGTATTACATTGAACATATGTGGGAAAAACTATGACTGAATTAACTAAACCAAAAATCATTCCAATCGAAAAGCGTCCACAAAAATCTAAGCTATTTTTAAAGTGTGTGGTATTGCCGGTTGTGATCTTTCTCATTGTTGCCAAAATTTTTTCCTTTGGATGGTTTGGCTACTTTTTCTTTGGCTTTGACTTATTCTGGTTTGTGATCATTTACTACCTCTATGAATATGGAAATACCTACTTCGATGGGATGACTGATCAGCTCAAAAGTCAGGGTGAAACATTTGATTATCAAAATCGTGGGGTATGGATTAATAGCCAAGACAAAACAATCATCCTTTTTGATCAACCTGATCAACGTTTAGTTAAATATCCTTTTGACTATATCACCTCTGTAGGACACTACAACTTGGTTGAGGATCGCTTTAGAACTACAACCACTGTGATCAGTAACCCCATGATGGGAACTCATGTTAATCAACGAGAGTATAGAACACCAATGAAGCGTGAATTCCAAGTCAATATTGGAACACGAGATCAATTTAAACCTAACTACAGTCTTAAAGTTTTGTTTCCTTGGCATAGCCCTAAAATGGCAAGTGAAATTCGCCAGTTACTATCGGCTGGTCATTATCAATAACAACAATATATAGGATAAGTATTAGATGAAAAAATTAATGCTAAATATTGGTGTAACTATCAGTGTGGTCGTAACCAGTTCAACGGTAAATGCAGAAACCAAGAAAGTGAACCTTTTAGCAGGACTTAACTATGTTCTGTCTCAAGGAACTAGCAAAGGAGATAACAATCAAAGTAACCATAATATGGGTATGCTTTACTATTTAGGTAAAAATGGCTTAAATGTAGATCATAAAAAAGCGGCTGAATGGTTTTCCAAGGCAGCAAACAATGGTTATGCTCCATCACAATATACTCTATCAGTCATGTATCTCAATGGAGATGGCGTGGCACAGAATGTAGAGAAAGGCGTTGCTTTATTGCAAAGCGCAGCACAGCAAGGGCAACCTGATGCAGTTAAGATGTATAAATCACTACAAGCCAAAGTACAGCAATTTAATACGACTCAAACGGTATCAGTCCAGACAACTAACACAGCTATTAAACACTTTGATACATCGAAGCTTGAGCCTAAGAACTTTAAGCAAGTGATACTCCCTAACCTGAGTGCTGATACCGTCGCCAGAAGCTTTTACAAAGTGACATCATCTAGAGATAAAAGGCCAACTGATGATTGGGTAGATGGGAAATACTATTTCGTTAATTTTCCAGAACTGAATGGGCCTGACTCTAAGGTTGTAATTAGTATTACTCCAATCTTGAGCTATCAGAACTTACAAAAAGAAGATCGCTATTTGGTTGGTGTTGAGCGAGCAAAAGTATTTGGTAATGGTGCAGATACATCACATGCTAGTGTTGGCTATCTAGACCTATATCTGTTTAAAAGACTCGATAATGGTCAATTCCAATTGGTGTCTAAAACTGAGGGCAATGGAACAGATGGCTTTTATGGATATGGAAAAACATGGTGGAATGACAAAGAGCTGAAGAAGAACCTGAAACCCATGGGGAAGAATGTCATGGGGAGCTATACCACAGATGGTCGTTATGGAAATGGTTTTAGTGAATCATTCTGGGTTATTCTACTATTGAATGAAGATGATTATATCGTTCAAGGCTATATTCCTGAAGGTAATGGAAGTACAGATGAGCCAGAATATGGTTATTCTTCTACCCTTAAAGTAATCAAAACAGAGAAACCATTCTATTCTATTGAAGTTCATTATCAGGGAACTGAGATGAACGATAGTCATAGGATCATCAAGGTCAATCAAATATCAAGATATGAATATACTCCGCATGCTGAGGAATATTATACTAAACAGAAATGATCAAACTAAGCATAAGTTGCCCCCTCATTCAATGAGGGGAAATTCTACGAAAGATTCCACTAACAAATAAGTGAAGAACTCATTTTGGATTTAAAGATAATGACAAATGAGTTGATACATAATTTTTGCTCATAAGAATATTACTGTTAATGCCTGACAACTAAAATCTATATAACTATTTTATGGATAAATTTATTTTATATCATGGGTTTAATCTAATCCGGGGAGCGGCAACACAAGCTGTTTGTTGAACTGATCTATATGTATTACACGATCAATTGAGGGAGCTTGCTTGCCCATTTTACGTAAAGGCGTATGCCACTCAATGATAGGACCTTTGGGATTTGAAATAGAGAGAATATTTAGCCCAATAATATTCCCATTACATAAAAAACCTTGCACTTTTATGTCGACCTTATCATCTGTATACCAAGGTTGAATAGAGGGATAAAAAGTAGGAACATCATCGTCTGATTCTATTTTTAACCATGCTTTAATTCTTTGATTAGTTAGCTTTTTTATTACTTTTTGAGTGTATGGGTCGTATTTGAAATGTGCCAAAAATATACACTCTGATTCAGAGTATGAAAAGACTCGCCATTTGTCATCAGATTTATCCAATTTTATAGGACGTATTAATAAATTCGTAATGGTTTTGACCGTTGGATGTGAAGATACAAAAGGATAAGTCATTAACAATGAAACTTTTTCATAACTTGCAACTAAAAAAGCTATATTGTTGATGAATAGTTTCTGCTTATTTTCAAGTCCTAATTCCAGAAATTTGCCTGTATCTCTGATTTTATTTGGAAGAGGAAAGACTTCAAGAAATTTTTGAAGATCTGAATTTATATTTTTTTGTTCATTAAATTCACGAATGCACCAATTTGATTGGTCAAAAGAAGTTGTTAAAGAAAAGACAGGTAGATTAATTTTTCCCTCTATTGTCCCTGAATGATTTTTATTTCTAGACCAAATATCGCCAATCCTAAAACTCTTAGAACTGGAAGAAAGCGATATATTTTCTAATACAAAATCTCCTACAACAGTGTTATCTGTATTTTGTTCTATGACTTCACGAAAAATGACTTGAAAACAAGTTAGTATAGTTTTACGGTGATGTATCTTTGAAATACCCCCAAACCACCAAACTAAGTAATTTACATCCATCTTTAGTTTCTTAAAGTCAGAGGTGCTTCTGTAGCCATTCTTATTAGGGACAATAGGGAAAGGTATAGTCAGCTTCATAAATTTTAGTATGATTTATTTATTTAAATTAAAAGTTAAGGCATTATAGAGTAAATAGTTATTCTAAAACAAATGACTAAGATTTGACATCATTGTGTATTATGAAAGCTTGTATTAATTAGATTGAAATTTTCGATATGCAGTTTTTTCGAGAAAAACTATTTCAGCATAGATGATTAAAAATTACTCAGTTGCTGATAGTGTATTAGGGTGTGTTGACAATTGCTGTATAAAATTTAATCTTCATTGAAAATTACTTTGATTACCAATAAGTTATGAATTAAATTTTCACAAATAATCTTTAAGGAAAAATCGATAATTTTACTTTTAAATTCATAGTGTTATTATTCAAATGTCAACAGACCCTAATTGTCTAGGCTGTTCTGATGCTGCTAAATAATACGCATAAGTTTAGTTAGGGCTTTTAAGAGGTTATAGGTTTTTGTCTCATCTATTTGTGATTTGTCTCATTTATTTCTGAATCTCACAGTTGCTTTAAGTTTATTTCTTGCTCTAAATGAAATTTGTAGGGGAGTATAAAGGCTGGATCATAGGCTTTATTGTTACGGGAATGGCTAAAATAGTGACCTGAGACAATGAATATAGAAGCATCATCCCCAAAGCAGTCTGTAATAATTTTATTATGTCGATTTAATAACAATTCATATTCGGCAGTCGTATCCGCATATCTTTTTGACTTGGGAAGGCTATGAATTCTGAACCAAAATTGTGGAAAGTAGTGCTTAAGTAGATGAGAAATTGGAAGTTTGTCGGCATAGAACTGATCCCATAGGGATTGAAATGAGTTGCTCATATTTTGACATAGAAGAATTTAGTAATATATTATTAATATAATTTGGAATAATTAATTTAAGAAGTAAAAAAATTAGGAGAATAGGTTCATATTAATTTTCACTTTGAAAAAATGGTTCAATTTTTGCATTCTCAATAATGATCATAAGAATTGGAGAACAACATGATAAAACATGAAAATTATTTAAGAACATTGCATACAAAAGATCGAGGTTGGTTTTGGTTTGGCTTGACTGTCGTTATTCAAATCGTACTGATAAGCGTGAGCTATTTGATGATGAATATTTCACTTTGATTGTTAAGCTTTTATCGCGTTATGATTGAAGTCTGATCTACGCTTATTTGAGCTATTTAAACGATGCTAAAATTGATTTATTACGTGCCAGAGTCTCACCTTGAATCTACAAAATCTGCCATTTTCGAAGCAGGGGCAGGTGGTATTGGCAATTACGAGCATTGTGCTTGGCAAGTCAAAGGCATTGGACAATTTAAGCCTGTAAAAGGTGCAAATCCTTTTTTAGGGCAGTTGGATGAATTAGAGCAGCTCGAAGAATGGCGAGTTGAAACTATTGTCACAAAAGAAAAGGCCAGTGCTGTGGCAAAAGCTCTAAAAGCAAGTCATCCCTATGAAGAACCTGCTTTTGAGTTTATCCAGATTTTAGAGATTCAATAAGCTTTATTCTTTTCTAAGCATACTGCTTTGAATCAACCGAGCGATATCTGTTGTCCGTGCGCTCACCAGTTCTGCTGCATTGGTACAAGCTTCTTCTAGGCTGATCGGGCCTGAGGTTAATGAAAAAGCAGCAGTAATACCATGGGCGTAAAGTGCTTGGTAATTCTCTCCAAGCGTTCCTGCAATCACAATCACGGGTACATTGGCGGCTTGTGCAATTTTAGCGACGCCAAAAGGTGTTTTGCCGTTTAAAGTCTGCTCATCAAACTTTCCTTCACCTGTAATCACCCAATCAGCTCCTTGGATTTTGGCAGCAAGTTGATTCAGTTCTGCAATGACTTCAACTCCAGATCGAAACTCAGCCTTTAAGAATGTTTTAGCAGCAAAACCAAGTCCGCCTGCGGCTCCTGCACCAGCTTCATTACGTTGATCGACGCTAAGCAATTGAGCAGTAACGTCGGCAAAATGGGAGAGAGCTTGATCTAACTCCAACACTTGTTGAGGCGAAGCGCCTTTTTGTGGCCCAAAAATATGAGATGCACCATTTGGGCCACATAAAGGATTGGTCACATCGGCAGCCAATAAAAATTTAGTCTGTTGAATTCGTGAATCAAAATTTTCTAGATCGATCTGTGCCAAGTTTTGCAAGGTAAGACCACCAGCAGGCAAGACTTGATGATCTGCATCTAGAAATTTAGCACCTAATGCATTGAGTAAACCTGTACCTGCATCGTTGGTTGCGCTACCGCCAATTGTCAAAATGATTTCCTGAGCACCCGCATCTAATGCTGCGAGAATCAGTTGTCCAGTACCGTATGTACTGCTATGACATGCATCGCGTTGTGATGGTTGAAGCAGTTGAATACCACTGGCTTGTGCCATTTCAATGATGGCGATCTTTTTAGCATCTAACCAGCCCCATTTTGCCAGTACAGGTTCACCAAGAGGGCCTTGTACCATTTGCTCACGCCATTGCCCAGAACAAACTTCCAATACAGCCTCGATAGAGCCTTCACCACCATCTGCCATAGGGCATTGAATGATTTCTGCTTCAGGAAAGACCTGTTGCCAACCTAAAGCAATTGCCTGAGCAATACCATGTGTAGATAGGCTGTCCTTAAATGAATCAGGGGCAATCACAACTTTCATAAATTCTTTGCAATCTAATTTTAATCTAGCTTGAGCTTAGTCTGTCCGATGTTGAATATCTAGATGAATGACAAAAATAAAAAAGCCACTAAGTAGCAACTCAGTGGCTTGGTTTAATCAACGACTATTGCATTAATTAAACTGAGAAAAATCAGGTTTACGCTTTTGCATAAAGGCTTGTACTGCTTCCATCATTTCAGGAGAGCGCACACGTTGCATAAAAATTTCTGCCTCATCATCCACACATTGAATGATTTCAGCCAAGTCTTGTTTCATCAACGCTTTACTTTGTTTGATTGAAGCCAATGGCAACGCAGCTAAATGTTGAGCTGTTTGTTGTGCAGTTGCATAAACATCTTCAACCACGTCGTTCACCAGATTGGCTTTCACCGCAGTTGCTGCATCAAACTTCTTCGCAGTAAATAGCAATTCAGCAGCTTTTTGATAGCCCGCTTGTTTGACTAATAAACGACTTGCAGCACCTTCAGGAGACAGGCCAAGGCTGACAAATGGAATTTGGAACAGGGCGCTTTTATCTGCGAAAACAAGGTCAGCATGTAATAGCAGCGTTACACCAATACCAATTGCTACACCTTTGACCGCAATGATCAATGGCTTAGACAAACGTGCAGCAGCTTTTAACAATACAAATGGAGGTTGATCGCCAGCTTTACCTTCATGTGGCTTTTGGATAAAGCCCATAAAGTCTTTCATGTCATTACCCGCAGTAAAGTCTTGTTCTGCACCACGGAAGATCACCACACGAACGTCTTTATCTGCATCTGCTTCATCCAAAGCTTTTGCGATCCAAAGATAAAGTTCGCCATAGAGTGCATTTTTTGCTTCTGAACGGTTAATGGCTAAGGTGAGTACGCCATCTTCTAAATTTGCTTGCAAATGTTGATGAGGTTGTTGAATACAGCTAAGTGTCATCGTACTATCCTTGCTTTAATCCAGATTGATTTTTAAGTGCCCTCATTATGTCGCATATTTATCTGAATGACACAACTGATGAGTTCACAAAAAGTGAAATTACGCCTATGTACACATTTGACTATCTTGTTTTTATTGGACGTTTTCAGCCTTTTCATTTGGCGCATATGCAAACCATTGAAATTGCGTTACAGCAAAGTCAGAACGTGATATTGGCTCTGGGTTCGGCTCAATCTGAACGGAATATCAAAAATCCTTTTTTAGCCACTGAACGTGAACAGATGATTTTGTCGAACTTTTCTGAACAAGATCAAAAGCGGATTCATTTTGTGCATGTCGTGGATGTCTATAATGATGAAAAATGGGTTAAACAAGTTAAAGATTTAGTCAATGCCGTCATTGAACCCAATGCGAAAGTGGGCTTAATCGGTCATTTCAAGGATGAATCTTCGTATTATTTACGTTTATTCCCTGAGTGGCAGATGGTGGAACTGGATAGTTTGAAAGATTCAATTTCAGCAACGCCAATGCGTGAAGCTTATTATCGGGGGGAGATTCAAGCTGAGTTTTTCCCTGAGGGGACAATACAGTTTCTGAGTGAGTTTCAAAAATCAGCGATCTATGCTGAATTACAGAAAAAATATTTAATGGATGATCGCAGTAATATTGAATAATTTAATTGGCGTTTGTTAACTCGTTGACCAGGAAATCAATCAAAACACGGAGATGAAAAGATTCGTGTTTTTTCGATGGATAAACCAAAGAAAAAGGGCGGGATGCACCAGAAAATTCAGTTAATACTTCAACAAGCGTATGATTTTCGATTTCTTTTTCAACAATAAAACGATAGGTCTGTAATAAACCTGCACCGTGCTTGGCCAGGGTAACTGTGCCTAAGATATCATCCAAACAACGTATTTTTGCAGTCGTTACATATTCTACAATTTGGCGATTTAGATTGAATAGCCAAGGAACATTTTTTCCTGTGCTAGGTAATACAAATTGAATGCATTGATGATGCTGTAAATCCTCAAGGTATTGTGGGGTACCAAATTGCTTTAGATATTCTGGTGATGCAACTACGATCAACTCAGCTTGTTCAAGTTGACGTGCAATCAGATTCGAATCAGCGAATTGCCGGCCACGAATCGCTAAATCATACCCTTCTGCTATAAAGTCCACATTTTTATTGGTGAGTTGTACATCAATTTCAATCTTTGGATATTGTTGTGAGAATTTTGCCAGTAAAGGCAATATTCGATAATGCCCATAAGGTGTGGGAACGCTGAGTCTGATGAGACCTGTTGGTTGCTGATTTTGATTCTTTAATTGTTGTTCTGCTTCAAGAATTTGATTTAATGCTTGTTTGCATTCATCAAAATAGATTTTTCCTTGTGGGGTTAAACGGACTTGGCGTGTCGTTCGGATAAACAATGGAAGGGTTAAATGCTTTTCAAGGCGTGCGATTGAACGACTCACAGCGGCAGGACTAACACCTGCATGTAATGCAGCTTTAGAAAAGCTTTCGTATTCAGCAACTAAACAAAACAGTTCGACGCTGCTAAACATCATTCGTCTAAGTTGCTGTGACATTCATTACACCATGTAAAAAATGATTTGAGTTGTACGCTATTTAAGCACATAAATGTAAATAATAAGATAGCTTCATCCCTTGTGATGGAGTGATTGTATGAAACTATTTTATTCACCAAACGCTTGTTCTTTAGCCCCGCATATTGTTTTAAGAGAGCTTGGAATTCCATTTGAATTGATCAAAGTCGATTTACAGCAGCATTTGACTGTATTAGGCGACGATTTTTATCAGCTTAATTCCAAAGGGCAAGTTCCTTTACTCCAGTTGAATGATGAATCATTTTTATCTGAAGGCAGTGTGATTAGCCAGTTTTTAGTGGATCAGGCTGGGCGAAAAGATCTATTACCAGAAATCAATACACCTCAACGTTATCAGGTACTGGCGTGGATGAATTTTATTGCCTCAGAAATTCATAAGGCATATACGCCTTTTTTTCATGACAGCTATGCTGATCAGCGTAAAGCAGTATTTAGCTCAATATTAAATAAGCATTATAGATGGATAGATCAGCAATTAGCTGAGCAGCATTACTTAACTGGACCGGATTTTACGATTGCGGATATTTATCTGTTTGTGGTGACACGCTGGGCAGCATTCATTGAATTGGATCTAACAGATTGCATACATTTGACCAAATTTATGCAGCGAGTTGCCAATCGTGAGACCGTCAAAAATGCGATTGCAGTCGAAGCCGCTTAGCGTATTGATCTCAATAAAATTATTCTAGAAGAGAAAAATCATGCCTTATATTTTGATTCAAATTACCAATGAGAATGTTTCAGTACAGCAAAAGCAGCAATTGATTAAGGAGGCGACAGAGCTTGTAGTTCGGGTACTGGATAAGGACCCTGCAACCACATTTGTGGTGATTGATGAGGTGAATACAGATAATTGGGGAGTGGCGGGAGAGACAGTATCAATGCTGCGACGAAAGCAACTCGTCCATAATGATGAGGCGACGGGGTAATTATGGTTAACGATGTAATTTCAGCGATCCATTCGCAACTGCATCAATATTTTGATGCTTTATATTTTTGTGATGTGAACCGTTTGCAACAAGTATTTCACCCTGATGCCATTTATATCAATGCAACGGATCATCCTTTGTTAAAACTGGATATGGCAAGCTATTTTTCTATTGTGGAGAAGCGTATTTCACCCGCTTCTCAAAATGCGCTAAGACAAGATAAAGTGGTTTCCATCAACCTGATTCATGAGCGATTGGCAATTGTGCATGTTGAATGTGCAATTCAGCCAAAATATTTTTATGACGCATTAACATTGATATATGAACATCAACAATGGAAAATTATAAGCAAAGTTTTTCAATATGAAATTCTATAGCTATAAATCCTTTAAGTCTAAACGGAAAGCTGCTTGAGTTTATATTGCTTAAGCATCTTCCCAAAAGATAATTCGATTTGAAAATGGATCGGTGATACTCAGTTCCAATGTTTCCCAGTCGGTTTTCTCTACTTGAGGTTTAGCAAATTTATAGTCTTTTGCATCTAATTCTGCATGCAGCAAACTGAGATTTTCCCAATAAATACGAATGGCGCTATGCGGGCTAGTATCACCAAAATGTTCCGATAAGTGGATAATGCAATCGCCTTTGGAAATCTGTAGATAAATAGGGAAGTTATCCCCAAACGTATGTTGCCAGTCCAATTGGAAGCCGAGATACTCAAGATAAAATGCTTGAGCAAGTTCAATATCAAAAATACGAAAAATCGGGGTAATTAATCCAGATTGCATGGTTCTTCCTCTTAGCGAACACCAAACTGTTGAGTCCAATAACTCTTTTGCTTGGCTGATGCGTCGACTGTACAGGCTAGCGCATAATCTGTAAATTTTGGATGCATTAAATTATGACAATGCACAGGGCTGGCAAGCCATGTAGCCATCACATCATTTAAATTTTTTTGTCCACGTGCTACGTTTTCACCGCCGCCTCGACCTTTAAATTGTGTTTGTTTTAGACGGGTTCTAAAATCTTGCCCTGTGCTACTGACATGTCCAAGCACACTGTACTGCGCCATATCTTCGGCATGCGCCAATGCACTTTGATATAACTGATTGTTCCATCTAAGTGGTGCAACTGCGGGAAAATACTGTCCACCACATTGATGTGGATGTTGCCGAATTTCATTAATTGCATCAAGAAGCACTTGTTGATAGGCCGGGTTTTGTAGGTCTTGGCAGCGTATTTCAATCGGTGGTTTTTGAATTTGTGCGACTAAGGGGGCAGAATCTTGAGAAGTCGTAGGTGCATTGGAGTTACATGCCGCTAGAAAAAATAACAAGGATAGGGGCAAAAAAGCATTGGGCTGAGTCATTTTAAATGTCTTTAATTTAATTCTTTTAATCTATTTATCATACGTCAATCGCAAAGCTGAGGGCAATTTGCTTGAATAAAAAAAGCGAGTCTTTAACTCGCTTTTTTGTTACTTAACATGATTATGCTGATTGTAACGCTTTTAAGTCTTCAAGCACTTGTTCTGCATGTCCAGCAGCCTTGACCTTACGATAGCTTTTGACCAATTTCTGGTTATGGAAAATAAAAGTTGAGCGTTCGATGCCCATTACTTGTTTGCCATACATATTTTTCTCTTTGATCACATCGAAATGTTTACATAACACTTCTTCTTTATCACTGATTAAATCAATCGTGAGTGCTTGTTTCTCTGTGAAGTTCTGATGTGCTTTCACTGAGTCGCGTGAGACACCAATAATTTGACAGTTTAACGCTTCAAATTGGTCTTTTAAGCAAGAAAAGCCAACGGCTTGAGTGGTACAACCAGGGGTTGAATCCTTTGGATAGAAATAAAGTACCAGCCATTCACTACTCAGCTCTGCAAGATTCACTTCACCCTGTGTGGTTGGGAAGGTGTGATTCGGTAATTGAATATTCTCAGACATTGTTCATCCTTCGATAAAATTAATGTTGTTCAAGCTCAAGTGGCAAAAAAGCATATTCCTCATGATAAACAATATCGCCTTGGCGTACAGGAATAGCTTTGTTAAAAATTGGCCCATCAATCACGGTGGTGTGGAATTCACCGCCTTCACCACATGGATCAATGCCACGATTTTCTAATTCTTGGATGTATTCCAGCGTGAGCGTTTTGCCTAAATCTTCGACTTTCATGCCGAGTTTAAGATTAACCGTTACGAGAATACTGCGAAAACCCAGATTGATAAATTCTTCAACCACTTCTTTATGTGGGCGTAACCACAGCGGCATACCCAATTGCAACCCTACTTGTTGGGTAACACGATCATGCCAACAGCCATGTTGAGGCATATCTAGATCACCGGTTACCAATACTTCGGCACCGTGTTGTTTGGCTTGATCGAGTAGGGCAATAAATTTACTTTCATAATCCGCCCAACTGGAAGATGCCATATACACTGGCAAACCAATGGCCTCTGCTTGTGCGCGAATAATATCCAGTGGCATTGCATGTGAACGAGAGCGTTGCCCTTGTTCTTCTAACATCATAATTAACCCGATCACTGTGCCTGTTTGCATGGCGTGATATAGGGCGAGGGAACTGTCTTTGCCACCACTAAAAGAGACGATAGACTGCCTTTGATCAGCATTGGTTTTCCATTGGTCTTGCATGGTGTTGTTCAACTTATTCACGATAGGAGGGATTTTAACAAAGCCTAATAAAAAAGCCCGCATAAATGCAGGCTTTGTTCTGAGCAAGACAAGCTTATTTTTTCGGCGCTTGTTGCTGCTGTTGCTGGGCAGCTTTCATTGCTTCTTCAGTGAGCTTTTCTAACTTGCTCACAAGCGGTGCACCTAAGCAAGCTTGTAAATCTTTATTTTGCTGTTGTACAAAACCTAAAGTACTTGGGCTTTTCTTCGCATTGATTGCGCTTTGGATTTCCCATTTTTGTGCTTCAGTTACTTTACCTTGCGCGTCAATTTGACAACCACAGAATTTAGTTACTTCTGCTGCTGTTAATTTGCCGCCTTTCGCAGTTTGGTCTTTACATACATTGACCAACGCTGCTTTTACATTGGTACTTTTATACGCAGTTTGTAATGGATTATCAGCTGCGTGAGTTGCCGTTGCAAATAATGCTGCAGCTGACATCATTGTAGAAAGAATAAGATTTGATTTAGAAAACTTCATATAATGTACCTAATTTTTACCCTATATCGGTTATTCAGCGTAACGCGTTGGATCCGCAATACCTGCTTCGATAAAACCTTGTTGACGTAAACGACAGCTGTCGCATTTGCCACATGCACGTCCTTGAGCATCTGCCTGATAGCAGGATACCGTTTGACTATAGTCTACGCCATGTTCGATGCCTAAGCGTATAATATTCGCTTTGGATAAATGTAACAAAGGTGTTTCAATTTTAAGGGGTTTTCCTTCCACACCAGCTTTTGTCGCCAGACGAGCCAAATTGGCAAAAGCATCAATAAATTCAGGACGACAGTCTGGATACCCTGAATAATCAACAGCATTGATCCCAATGACGATGGCAGCAGCGTCAAAAACCTCGGCTGCAGCAAGTGCATAAGATAAGAAAATAGTGTTACGTGCTGGAACATAAGTTACAGGAATGCCTTCTTGTAATTGTTCTGGGACTTCAATGTTATGATCTGTAAGCGCAGAGCCACCTAAATTACCCAAATCAATATTAATGACACGGTGTTCTACGCCTGCACGTTGTGCAAGTGCTTTTGCTGCATCAAGTTCAGTCGTCGAACGTTGACCATACATAAAGCTTAGGGCGATACATTCATAATTTGCCTGTGCCCAAGCAAGACACGTTGTTGAGTCTAAGCCGCCAGACAATAATACGATGGCACGAGAACGCATATTATTTTCCATGATTCAACCTAAAAATAAATTTGAGAAAAGCCGATCTATTTTGCAGAACGGATATGGTGAGTATTTTAACGACCAGATTCATCATTCCATAACAGCTTATGCAACTGTAATTGGAAACGAACAGGGAGATGGTCTTCTAAAATCCATTGGGCTAAGTCACGCGCCAAAGCAGGCAGGGCAACAGCACCTTTTTCAACTGCAAAAGCAGGCGAGAACCATACTGTACTCACTTTATCTTGCAACTGGAATTGTTCAAGTTGTTGTTTCGACCACTCATAGTCCGCACGATTACAGATCACAAATTTAATCTGATCATGTGGCGTTAAATAGTCAAGATTGCTGTATAGGTTCCGATGATCTTCTTTAGAGGTCGGTGTTTTTAAATCCAGTACTTTGGAAACACGTGGATCAACTTTAGACACATCTAAGGCACCACTGGTTTCTAGAGATACTTCAAAACCGAGGTCACATAGGCGCTGTAATAAAATCAGGCAATTCGGCTGAGCAAGTGGCTCGCCTCCTGTGACGCAAATATAGGGTGTTTTATGTTGGCTTGCAGTTTCGATAATCTGTTCAAGCGATAAACGCTCACCACCTTCAAAGGAGTAGGTCGTATCACAATAACTACAGCGTAAAGGGCAACCTGTTAAACGAATAAAAACGGTCGGTAGACCAAAGGTATTCGCTTCGCCTTGCAAAGAGTAAAAGATCTCCGTGATGCGTAAACCCGCCGCAGGATCGGAGACAGGAATTGCAGAAGAACGTAAGGAAGCCATAAACAGTTACCACAAACAGTTGCTACACAAGCAGCATGCTACATAAAAAACAAAATCTCTACGACCATGACTGATCGTAGAGATGGGGAACGATCAAGTTCCGCAATAAATATTACAAATTAGTCTTCGCGTAATAAATCGTTCAAGCTGGTTTTAGCGCGAGTTTTCGCATCTACTTTTTTCACGATGATTGCAGCGTAAAGGCTGTAAGTACCGCATTTAGATGGAAGGCTTCCCGCAACAACCACAGAACCTGCTGGTACGCGGCCATAATGAACTTCACCAGTCTCACGATCGAAGATCTTGGTTGATTGACCAATGAAAACGCCCATTGAGATGACAGAACCTTCTTCAACAATCACGCCTTCAACGATTTCAGAACGTGCACCGATGAAGCAGTTGTCTTCAATAATGGTTGGGTTTGCTTGTAATGGTTCTAAAACACCACCGATACCAACGCCACCAGATAAGTGAACATTTTTACCGATTTGCGCACATGAACCTACAGTAGCCCATGTATCAACCATCGTACCTTCATCTACATAAGCACCGATGTTGACATATGAAGGCATCAAAATCACATTTTTCGCTTGGAAACTACCACGGCGAGCAACAGCAGGCGGTACAACACGTACACCCGCAGCTTTGAACTGTTCTTCAGTCCAACCTGCGTATTTAGTATCTACTTTGTCATAGAAAC
This sequence comes from Acinetobacter sp. 102, assembly GCF_037028485.1. Taxonomy (NCBI): domain Bacteria; kingdom Pseudomonadati; phylum Pseudomonadota; class Gammaproteobacteria; order Moraxellales; family Moraxellaceae; genus Acinetobacter; species Acinetobacter sp. 102. Next base: position 157,041 of record NZ_JAZEZK010000010.1, on the reverse strand, counting down.
GAAGATCACAAGCTTCAATTGGCTTGTTGTCATTGAGTTTGAATGACAGTAAAACTGCTTTTTTTAACCATTGGTGAACAACCCACTCACCATCGATTTTTTCCGCTACACGAAGTGTACCGTTGTCTAAAGCAGTCAATGCTTCTTCTACAGCTTGACGGATTTCTGTTGGGCAGTCCGTTGCGCTATAGTTGGCACGGTCTTCAAATGCTTGCTCAATGATTGTAGAAAGCTGAGACATGATCTTCGTTCTTCCAAAAAAATTTTGAAGATTTTACACTAATTTTGTAGGGTCTGTTGCCATTTTATAAATAGGTTGCGTTATAAGCTAAAATTTTATCAGACGAGGCATGAAACGCAGGGAATGGCTATTCCCTTGCCAAGTTTCATAACGAAGTATGAGGAAATTTTAGCTATAACCCTTTGGGACAAGAAGTTTTTTTGTCGCTACATCGTTATGTCTTGTTCATTTAGAAAGCCTAAACTTCACAAGCCATGCCTTGTATCGCCTAAAAAATCTTGCGCCGTATACGGCTCATGTCGCAACCATAGATAAAGTGGCAGCAGACCCTCAGAATCTTTGAAAAAAGTAGTTACAATATATTGTTTTAAATTTAAGCAACAAAACTGTAATAAAAATGGAGACCATTGTTTTTTATCTATAATTTAGAAATACATAATTCATTCGAATTTGTATCAAAAAATAACAAAAAGTAATCAGTTTCTGTATAAAAAGTTAGCGATCATTCTTTTATGCTTATTCCACAAGCAACAATTATATATTTATTTAAATAAAAGCGTTTTGTGAGGAGACTTCAATGAAAGCTTTGCGTGTTATGTTAGCAGCAGGTGCATTAACAGCGATTGCAGGTACTGCATTTGCAGCGGATAAACAAGTGGTGAAGGAATCAGTTTATGCATTCCCTTCATACTTAGATCCAGTTTCTGTTCGTGCTGAGGTAGGTACTACAGGCTACGGTGGTGCAATTTCATATAAAGTCAACCCATACGTGAGCTTAAGCCTTGGTTATAATGGTGGCGATATTTCTTGGTCAGACAGTTTGAAAATTGATGGCACGAAATATGATATGGACATGGACAATAAAACAGCATATTTAAATGCTGAAATTTATCCATGGGGTACTAACCAAAATGCATTTGCTCGTGCACTTTATGTAGCGGCAGGTGTTGGTTATCTTGATAATAGTTATGATTTGAAAAAATCTGTTTCTAATACAAACGATACAATCAAAATTGATGGTTCAAACTACTACGCTCCTGGCGGAAAGGGTTCGGTTAAAGGCCATTTAAATTATGATAACCAAATTGCTCCATACGTAGGCTTAGGTTTAAATAGTCCTGTTTATAAAAACTTTGGTGTATTTGGTGAAGTCGGTGCGTACTATACTGGTAATCCTGAAGTTGATTTAAAGTCTGAAGGTTTAATTAAAGTAGGTGGTACCGAGTCAGGTCAAGCTGCGGCTGATCGTGATGCTGATAAAATCGCGAATAAGAGCAGATATGAGTGGATGCCAGTTGCAAAAGTGGGTGTGAGCTTCAAGTTCTAATCCATGCATTCAGCATAAAAAAACGAGCTCAATGCTCGTTTTTTTATGCGTTTTAATAAGCAAAACAAAAGGCTCATATGAGCCTTTTGTTTTTTTGGATAATTTATTCTTCTGGATAAGCTACTTTTTTCAGTGCTTTAATATCTGTTTCTGGTGAGCAGAGCGAAATAAATTCATAACCATAGCCACGGAGCAGATGTCCTTTTCGTACCGCAATCCAAGTGGTATTAACACCAAATATATCTGTTTTAATTTGTTGTAAACGATAATCACGCTCCGCATCATAAGCGACATCGTTGACAATCCCGACCCCCATATTCAGTTCGACATAGGTTTTGATGACATCGGCATCGAGGGCTGACATTACAATGTCGGCATGCAATTGTGCATCTTCAAAGGCTTTGTCAATTTTAGAACGGCCTGTAAAACCGCCATGATAGGTAATCAACGGATATTCGGCTAAGACGTCCAAGCTGATTTTATCTAGTTTCGCTAGAGGGTGGTCTTTTGGGGTGATGATACTATGGTGCCATTCATAATAAGGTACGCTGGCCAAATTATCTTCTGTTGTTAATGATTCGGTTGCAATACCAATATCTGCTTCACCTTGTAGCAGCATTTCTGCAATTTCAACTGGGCTGGCCTGTTGTAAAACCAAATGGACTTTTGGAAATAATTTTTTAAACTGATTCACAATCGGTGGCAGCACATAACGTGCCTGAGTATGCGTGGTTGCAATGGTCAGTGTGCCTTCATCCACTTTATTAAAATCATCGGCTAGACGTTTAATATTGTCAGCATCGACCAACATGCGCTCTACAATGCTTAATAAGGATTGTCCTGGTTCGGTGAGGCCTAATAAGCGTTTACCTTTACGTACAAAAAGTTGTACACCTAATTCATCTTCTAAATCTTTAATGTGTTTACTGACACCAGATTGGGAGGTATAAAGTGCCGCAGATGCTTCAGTTAAATTAAAGTTTTGGCGAACAGTTTCTCGAATAATTCTGAGTTGTTGGAAGTTCATAAAAGTTTTTCCTCATAAGAGGATGGGGCGTGTTTTACCCCATCAATATTATTTTAAGCAACTTGCGTTGTTTGATCTGCGAATAAATGAAGTTGAGCTGCACTGATCCAAACGGTTTGATTTGGTTTGAATTGATGTAAGTTCGCTTCTTCTACACTTAATAAAATTTCGATAGTACGTCCACTACGATCTTGTAATTCCGCCACAACTCTACCTGCAATCCACACTTCACGTAAGAACGTTGCCTCAAGGGTATTGGCTTGAGGTTGGGTATGAATATGTAATTCATTTGGTCGTGCAAATGCAATGACTTTCCCTTGTGGCGCATCTAATAGAGTCGGTAGCTGAATACGGTCATCGCCGATACGGATAATACCGCCAGTATGCTCACCTTCAAAACGATTTGCTTGACCAAGGAAATCAAAAACAAATGGGGTAGCAGGTTTTTCATACACTTCACGTGGTGAACCAATCTGTTCAACGTCACCTTTGTTCATCACGATGATCTGGTCAGCCACTTCTAAAGCTTCTTCTTGATCGTGAGTCACGAAGATCGAAGTAATATGCAGCTCATCATGTAAGGTACGTAACCAACGGCGTAATTCTTTACGTACTTTGGCATCAAGTGCACCAAATGGTTCATCAAGTAACAAAACACGTGGTTCAACTGCTAGTGCACGGGCTAAAGCAATACGTTGGCGTTGACCACCAGAAAGCTGAGCAGGGTAACGATCTGCCAAGAAACCAAGTTGCACCAGATCAAGTAAGCGTGTCACACGTTTTTTGATGTCAGCTTCCGAAGGGCGTGTTGCACGTGGGCGAACGCGTAAACCAAAGGCAATATTGTCAAAAACAGTCATGTGGCGGAATAGGGCATAATGTTGGAAAACAAAACCAACCTGACGTTCACGCACGTGGATGTCTGTTGCATCTTCACCTTCAAGTAAAACCTGACCACCATCTGCAGATTCCAATCCTGCAATGATGCGTAATAATGTTGTTTTACCGCAGCCTGAAGGACCAAGTAGGGCAACCAATTCACCTTCAGGAAAATCTAAAGAGATATTTTTTAGCGCATGGAATGCACCAAAGTGTTTTTCAATATTTTTAACTTGAATACTCATGTGTTTATTCCTTAGTGATTGGGCTGATGTTTATTTGCTTGTTCTTGGCGGACTTCGAGCCACGTTTTCAAGATCAAAGTGAGAATCGCTAAAAATGCCAGTAACGATGACACAGCAAATGCAGCACTAAAGGTATATTCGTTATAAAGAATCTCGACGTGTAGCGGTAAGGTATTGGTTTGACCACGAATATGACCAGAAACCACGGATACTGCACCAAACTCACCCATTGCGCGGGCATTACACAAAATCACGCCGTAAATCAGACCCCATTTGATATTGGGTAAAGTGACTCTCCAGAAGGTTTGCCAGCCTGAAGCACCAAGTACAATTGCGGCTTCTTCTTCCTCTGTGCCTTGTGCTTCCATTAATGGAATGAGTTCACGGGCTACAAACGGAACAGTAATGAAAATGGTGGCGAGTACAATCGCAGGTACGGCATAAAGAATTTTGATATCGTTATCCATTAACCAGCCACCCATCCAGCCTTGCGCGCCAAAAATCAAGACTAACATCAAGCCTGCAATCACAGGAGAGACCGAAAATGGTATATCTATAATCGTGGTAAGAATGGCTTTACCGCGGAAATGGAATTTCGCAACGGCCCATGCTGCTGCGACACCAAACACCACATTAATGGGTACAGCAATCGCGGCTGTAAGTAAGGTTAACTTTACTGCAGATAATGTGTCCGAATCGGTTAAGGCGTTAATATAAACATTCAGACCTTGCTTAAATGCCTCAACAAATACCAAGATCAGGGGAAGTAGTAGGCAACTTAAAAAAAAGATTAAGGCAACACCAATCAAGGTATAGCGAACCCAAGTTGGTTCTCGGGTTGCATCTCGGGTTTGTAATTTGATTGCTAAAGCGTTGCTATTGGTATTTAAGCTCATTGTGCAACTCTCCCTGTGCGACGGCTAGCCCATGCTTGCACCAAGTTAATTAAAAATAAGATGCCGAAAGAGAGGATGAGCATAACCACAGCAATGGTCGTTGCACCTGCGTAATCGTATTCCTCTAAGCGAGAGATGATCATCAATGGTGCAATTTCTGTTTTATATGGTTGGTTGCCTGCAATGAAAATAACAGAGCCATATTCACCAACGCCACGTGCAAATGCTAAGGCAAAACCTGTTAGCAAAGCGGGGAATAAAATCGGCAAAATGATTTTGGTAATGGTCTGCCAGCGATTGGCACCTAGTGCTGAAGCTGCCTCTTCCAATTCGGTTTCAATATCACTGAGTACAGGTTGTACGGTACGAACCACGAAGGGTAGACCAATAAAGATTAAAGCAAGTGTGATCCCAATCGGGGTATAAGCCACTTCAATCCCGAGTGGAGAAAGGTATTGTCCAATCCAGCCTGTTGGGGCATATAAAGAGGTTAAGGCAATACCTGCAACAGCAGTCGGTAGGGCAAACGGCAAGTCCACCAAAGCATCGACAATGCGTTTGCCTGGGAAGTTATAACGCACAAGACACCAAGCCAATAACAAACCAAAAATAACGTTAACCAAAGCGGCAATCAGTGCGGCACTAAAGCTAAGCTGTAAGGATTTTAAAATTCGTTCTGAGGTTAAGATTTCCCATAAGCCATCCCATCCAATCCCTAAAGATTTGATAAAGACAGCAGATAAAGGAATAAGCACAATCAAAGACACGTAAGCGAGGGTGAAGCCTAATGAGAGACCAAACCCAGGCAGCACTCGGGAACGCTGCGACATGATATTTCCTCAAAGAGAAATGTTTGCTAAAACAAGCAAATAAATAATGCGAATACTAAAATTACGGAAAGCTGGGGTTAGGCAAATTTCAAATTAAAATTTGCCTGACTCATTCGGACGATAGGCTGCATCTTTTTTTCAGGTAGCAGGTAGTTCAGGATCTCAGGGAAAGGACCAAATCCAGAAGCAACATTGATATGACCAACTGGACCTAAATTGATTGGTGTTAATTTCCATGCTTGAGCAAGTTGTAGTGCATCGACATAACCCAACCACGGATCATTTTCACTGATCAATAACGTGGTCGGCACGTCAATTTTCAGTTGCTGAAAATACTGTTTATAGTCAGTCAAGCTATGACGAGCGAAGCCTGCTTCACCAAAACGTGCTGGATTCGCGGGTGCAACCAAAATCAGATTTTTAACTTTTGCTCTGAGTTCTGGGTGTTCAGCCAGCGCAGCAACACTGGTTAAGCAGCCAAAGCTATGTGCAACGATTTGAACAGGCGCTGGAGCTGCAACAACAGTTTTAACAAATTGAGCAACCCATTCGCTTAACACAGGACGATCCCAATGTTTCTGTTGAACGCGAGAGCTAGACACGAGTTGCTGTTGTAACCAAGACTGCCAATGCTGCGCTTCGCTACCACCTACACCTGGAACAATTACGGTATGAATCATGTCTATTCTCCTTAACCCCTTAGAATCCCTCCCAACCTCCCTTTAAGAAAGGGAGGAGTAACACGAATTTAGTAACTAAACTAAAATCTGTGTAATTCCCCTCTTTCAAAAGAGGTGAGCTGCGTTTATTGCAGCGCAAGGGAGATTTTTATTTGCCTGTGCTGTTGATCTTGACGATTTGGTCAAAGATACCGCCGTTATCAAAGTGTGTTTTTTGTACTTTGGTCCAGCCACCAAATTCTTGATCAATCGTTACCAATTTAAGTGGTTTAAACACGTTGCTGTATTTCTTTAATACCGCGGCATTACGTGGACGGTAGAAGTTACGTGCAGCAATCTCTTGTCCTGCTGGTGAATACAGGTAGTTCAAGTAACCACGAGCGATTTGCAAGTTGCCTTTTTTCTCAGCATTCTTTTCTACAACAGCCACTGGTGGTTCAGCGAGAATCGATAGAGAAGGGGTAACGATTTCGAATTTGCCCGGTTGTTCACGGACTGCAAGGTAGGCTTCATTTTCCCAAGCCAGCAATACATCACCGATACCGCGTTCAGCAAATGTTGTGGTTGCACCACGTGCACCTGAATCTAGTACTTTGGTTTGTTTATAAATTTGACGAACAAATTCTTGAGCTTTAGCGTCGTTACCACCTTTTTGATGTTTCGCCCAAGCCCAGGCACCTAAGTAGTTCCAACGTGCACCACCCGATGTTTTTGGATTTGGTGTAATAATTTCTACACCTGGCTTAACCAGATCACCCCAATCTTTGATTTGTTTTGGATTGCCTTTACGAACAAGGAATACAATTGTTGAGGTATATGGCGTAGAGTTGTTCGGTAATTTCTTTTGCCAGTCTGCTGGAAGAAGTTTTGCATTTTCAGCGATTTCATCGATATCTGCTGCAAGTGCAAGTGTGACTACATCGGCATTTAAGCCATCAATCACGGCACGGGCTTGTTTACCTGAACCGCCGTGTGATTGTTTAAAGTCGATGTCCTGACCTGTACGCTGTTTCCAGAACGTACCGAATTGTTTATTGAAATCTGTATACAGCTCACGCGTTGGGTCATAAGAAACGTTTAAGAATTCTTGTGCCGCGAATGAAGAAACTGAGAGTAATGCGGCAATGACGCCGACTTTAACTTGAGAAAAACGCATGGAAAACCCCTTAAAATCTAAATCACTGTTTGGAATATGTACGCAGCATAACGCCAGTTTTTTTGCAAAAAAAATAATTAAAATCGAATTTGTTATGAAAAAAATAGAAATAGATAAAACAGATAAGCTTTGCTGAATTATTGATATATAAGTGATTTTTAATTTTAGATTTTAATTGTTATACTTATTTAAAATCAATAGCTTATTGGTTTTGGTGATGCTGGCTTATAAAGTGGAAAGGTATCTAGATTATGCAGTGTTATAAAAATGGACAATTAATTGATTCCATCCCTTTATTAGACCGAGCTTTTCATTATGGCGATGGCTGCTTTACCACAGCACGTATTTTTCACGGAATTTTTGAACTAAAAGAACTACACTTTGCACGTTTAAAATTGGCATGTCAGTCCTTACAGCTGGATGCAAATTTATCTTGTATAGAAAAGTCTCTTGTACAATTACAGCAGCAATATTCAAATCTCAATGGCACATTAAAAGTCGTGATTAGCCGTGGTGAAGGCGATCGTGGCTATAGTTTGCCATTACATGCGGCTGATGTGTATGTCTGGTATTACCCAAGAGTGACACAGGCTTTTCAGCCTGAGTGGATTGAAAGTGGCATGTTAAATCATGCTTTGGGTTTGAATATGCCGCATTTAGTGGGTTTAAAAACGCTGAATAGATTAGAACAGGTCTTACTCAAGCAAGAAGCTGATCAGCGTGGTTGGTTAGAAGCCCTTGTTAGTGATGTACAAGGTTATATTGTTGAAGGGGTAAGCAGTAATTGTTTTATTCGTATAAATGATCGATGGATTACGCCTGAACTTCGTTATAATGGCGTCCACGGTGTGATGAGAGCCAAAATCTTGTCGAGAATGCAGCAATATCAGATTGAATGTGAGCAGCGGTGTATCGATATGAATGAGATTGGCCATATCCAAAGTTTATTTTTTTGCAATGCGTTACATCCAATGAAAGCGGTTGTTCGATTTAATGATCAGGCCTTAGCGCAGCAACCCTATCTTGATTTATTTGAAACTTTAAAACTTAGCCAGATTGATTAATATGCCAAAGCCGCCAAATTCCAGCAAAAGTAAGAAAAAGCCCAAAGCGAAACCGAAATCTAGATTTTCTTTTTTTAAAGCCTTTTTGATCGCCATTGTTATTTTTGTATTGGCGATCTTTGGCATTGTATGGTCGAGTTTATTTAAAAATTACCCTGTAGACAGTAAAAAACAGCTTTTGGTGATTTCTTCTGGTGATACCTATTCACGCTTTATTGATCGTTTAGCCAAAGAAAATAAGGTGAATTTTCCAATAGTTTTAAAGCTGTATCAGAAGTTTATGATTCATGACACCATGAAAGCGGGCGTTTATGAAATTACAGAAGGCATGAGTATTCGTCAGGTGATGGATATGTTGTCTGATGCAGACAATGCACAGATGAACCGTATTTTAGTGATTGAAGGAACCACTTTTTCACAATTGATTCAGAGTTTAAGAAAAGACCCAAATGTCACCAATACTTTGCTTGATCTTCCGCACAGTGAATTATTAAAACAATTAAATATCTCATATACGCATCCAGAAGGCCTATTTGCGCCTGATACTTACTTCTTTGCCAAAGGCGAGACCGATAAAAAAATCTTAACCGATTTGTATCGCCGTCAAATGAAATCGCTGGATGAGGCTTGGGCCAAGAAAGCACCGAACTTACCGTATAAAGATAAGTATGAAGCGTTGATCATGGCTTCGATTATTGAGAAAGAAACTAGCCTTGATAGCGAGTTAGAACAAGTTTCAGGTGTATTTGTCCGTCGTTTGAAAATGGGTATGCGCTTACAAACAGATCCAACGGTGATTTATGGTATGGGCGATAACTATAAAGGCAATATCACCCGTAATGACCTGCGTACGCCAACGGCTTATAACACCTATACCATTAATGGTTTGCCACCAACGCCAATTGCTTTGCCAAGTAAGAAAGCAATTGAAGCAGCGATGCATCCTGATGATGCCAAAAATATTTACTTCGTTGCCACGGGCAATGGTGGGCATAAATTTACCGCGTCTTTAGAAGACCATAATCGTGCAGTGCAAGAATATTTAACTGTGCTACGTTCAAAGAAAAAGCAGGGCGAATAATGTTTATTAGTTTTGAAGGGACGGAAGGTGTAGGAAAAACTACGCTGATTCGTAAAATTCATCAGTACTTTGAACAGCAAGGTAAAGAAGTGGTGTTGACCCGTGAACCAGGTGGAACACCATTGGCGGAACAGATTCGCTCCTTATTATTGGCGGTGAATCATGAAGAGCAAATGAGTCATGATACCGAGCTGTTATTAATTTATGCAGCGCGTGCACAGCATTTACAGCAAGTGATTTTACCTGCATTAGAGGCGGGTAAGATTGTGTTGAGTGATCGTTTTACCGATGCCAGCTTTGCTTATCAGTGTTCTGGACGTGGTTTAAGTCAGGAAAAGTTGCAACTGTTAAATCAAACCTTTGTGGCGAAAATGCCGAATATCACCTTTTGGCTGGATGCCCCAATTGAATTGGGCATGACCCGTGCGCGAGAGCGTGGTGCATTGGATCGTTTTGAGCAGGAGAAATTAAGTTTCTTTGCTAAGGTGCGTGCAGGTTATGAGACCTTATGGCAAGCAGAACCTGAACGGATGAAGCGTTTGGATGCAACACAGAATGCAGATGTTGTGTTTGAAGAGGCGCTGCAATATTTGAAATGAAAGCAGCTATATACTCAATCTGCATCATCTAAAAAGTTTGTGTGATGCTTTGGCTTTATTTCTTATGCCTTACTTTTCAGGGATGAAAAGTAACAAAAATCCTTTGTTGAGCTGACGGTACATCCTTGATACCGCAGCTCAACGGGCGACATCCCTGTCGCTTACCGCGATAGTAAATATTAACTAAGAGTCTTCTTTGAAAGTATCACTCATTCACCAACGGCTGTTCCACTTTAAAATTAGGTGGTGTTAACACTGTTTTACGAATCTCATTTGAAAGTTCAGGATAATCTAGCGTGTAATGTAAACCACGTGATTCCTTACGTTCCATTGCACAACGTACAATCATTTCCGAAACTAGAACTAGATTACGCAATTCAATTAGATTCTTACTGACACGATAATCCTGATAATACTCAGTGATTTCACGTTTCAACATTTCAATACGGTGCAAGGCACGTTGTAAGCGTTTGGTGGTACGGACAATACCCACATAGTTCCACATGGTAGAACGAAGCTCATCCCAGTTTTGCAGGATTACCACATCTTCATCTGCATCTGTAACTTGCGTTTCATCCCATGTTGGAACATCAGGGAATTGAAACTCAGCATCAAATTTCTGTTCGATATCTTCTGCTGCACTCATGCCATAAACGAAACATTCAAGTAGTGAGTTACTCGCCATACGATTAGCGCCGTGTAGACCTGTATAAGAGGTCTCACCAATGGCATATAAACCGTCTAAATCAGTTTGGCTATGTTCATCTACCACCACGCCGCCGCAGGTGTAATGTGCTGCTGGAACAACAGGGATCATATCTTTAGTGATATCAATGCCGAGTTCAAGTAAGCGCGCATATAGTGTCGGGAAGTGTTCAGTAATAAATTCGGGTGATTTATGGGTGATGTCTAACCAGACATGACGAATACCTAAACGTTTGATTTCGTGGTCGATGGTACGTGCCACAATGTCACGTGGAGCAAGTTCAGCGCGTTCATCAAAACGCAGCATAAAACGTTCGCCATCTGGTAAGCGTAAATAAGCACCTTCACCACGCATCGCTTCGGTGATCAAGAACGAACGCGCTTTCGGATGATATAAACAGGTTGGATGGAATTGGTTAAATTCCATATTCGCCACGCGACAACCTGCACGATAAGCCATGGCAATACCATCACCTGTGGCAATATCAGGGTTTGAAGTATATAGATACGCTTTCATTGCACCGCCACAAGCCAGTGCAGTAAATGGCGCGAGGAAAGTATGCACCTGTTCATTAGCTTCATCTAAAGCATAAAGACCAATTGAACGATTGGCTTGGTTTTGATGCCCAAGCTTGTGTAGGGTAATCAGATCAATCGCAATATAATTTTCAAAAATCGTAATATTTTCTCGTTCTTTCGCACGTTCAACCAAGGTGGTTGAAATGGCTTTGCCGGTTGCATCGGCAGAGTGAATGATACGACGTTGTGAATGACCACCTTCGCGGGTAAGGTGCAATTGTTCGTCATCATCTAGCGTAAATTGCACGCCTTGTTTGAGCAGGAAATCAACGGAAGGTTTGCCACCTTCGACGGTATGTTTGACGGCATCTAATTCACAAAGATGACCACCTGCAATCATAGTGTCATTAATATGTTGTTGAATAGAATCTGTTTCATCTAATACTGCAGCAACACCGCCTTGCGCATAGAAGGTACTGGCTTCCGTCAGCGCCGCCTTAGCTAAAATTGCAATGTTGTAATGACTTGGTAAAGAGAGTGCAAGACTTAAACCTGCACCGCCACTGCCCACAATAATCACATCAAAATGGTGAATTGTTTTTAAATCAGGCATGTCAATCTGCTTCAGTTTTAAACGTTTGCTAATGACACCGCTTTTTTATCAAAAAGGCAAGGGCCAATCTGCCTAGAATTGAGTGAATTTTTAGCGAATGAGATTTATTTGCCGATTATTTTTTGCTTAATCTATATGGATGAGAAAATGATTACGTTTCAGTACATTGTTTTAATCTATCGTTAAGCTGTTCAGGATAAAACCATTTCTATCGGGTAAATTATGGTGTGTTTCTCCATAGTTTATTCACATTTCATCATTCTAGATCGTTGTATGCATTGAAAATATAAACATATTTTTACGAAAAGAATGATGGGTGTGTGCTAGAAATATAGACCTAAATTTCATTTTAATTATCAGTATGTAGGTTCTTGCTTCATGAAAAGTCGCTATTTACAACAAGGAATGTATGCTGCGGTATTTACGATAGCAGCATCTCAAGTCAATGCTGCATCGCCAGTAGATTTTTCAAATCTCGTTGAGCAGGTCAGTCCTGCGGTTGTGAGTGTCAATGTTGTTAAGAAAATGACTCAGGAAGAGTTATTACAGCAACAAGTCCCAGAAATTCTACGTCGTTTTTTTGGTAACCAAGTGATTATCCCTCAACAGCAGGGACCTCAAGAAAAAACGGCATATGGTAGTGCCTTCTTTATCGGGAAAGATGGCTACTTACTCACGAACCGTCATGTAATTGCAGATGCTTCACGTATCAGTATTACCTTAAATGATCGTCGTGAATTGGATGCGACACTTGTAGGAAGTGATGAGCGTACCGATATTGCATTGCTTAAAGTGAATGGCAATAATTTTCCAGAATTAAGAATTGGTAATGTAGACCAACTCCGAGTTGGCGAACCTGTACTCGCAATTGGTTCGCCATTTGGTTTTGATTATTCGGCTTCGGCAGGGATCGTCAGTGCAAAATCAAGAAATATGAGTGGAGAAACTTCGGTTCCATTTATTCAAACTGATGCGGCTTTAAACCCAGGTAACTCAGGTGGTCCATTGTTTAACCAGCGTGGTGAAGTAGTGGGAGTCAACTCACGTATCTTTAGTGGTACGGGTGGTTATATGGGCTTATCATTCTCGATCCCAATTGATGTGGCGATGGATGTCGTACAACAATTGAAAACAACTGGTAAAGTCACCCGTTCTTATCTTGGTATTATGATGCAGGATATTGATCGTAACTTGGCAGAAGCCTATAAGTTACCGAAGCCAGAAGGCTCGTTGATTACTCAGGTTGCGCCAAAGTCCCCAGCTGAAAAAGCAGGTCTAAAATCTGGTGATGTGATTTTAAAAGCCAATGGTGCGCCAATTTCGCGTACTAGCGATTTGCTTTATTCACTCAACCGTATCGCGCCGAACCAAACTGTTCAACTGGAAATTCTACGTGATGATAAAACACGTACAATTTCAGCAACATTGGGCACTGCACCAGATGACACTGCTGCTGATGCTGAGAAAAATAACCCAACCAGTGGTTTAGGCATGAGTATCCGTGATCTAACGGCAGCTGAGCAAGCGCGTTTAGATGTGCGTGGTGGTATCTTGATACAAGATGTGAAGCGTGGTGGTACTGCGTCGTTATCAAATCTGGTTGCGGGTGATGTGATAGTACAGGTGAATGGTACAGCGATTACCAATAGCCAACAGTTTGCAAAAACTGTTTCTGCCTTACCAAAAAATAGTGTTGCGCGTGTAACGATTATTCGCCAAGGTCAACGTGCAATCCTTGGATTACGTTTACCTTAATGATGGCATGAAGGTTATGTTGCTAAAACCACTCTAGATTAGGGTGGTTTTTATTTTGAAATACTTTCGTGTTTAGACTAGTGTAGCTAGCGGCACATTGTTTGATGAAGTATACAAAATTATGAGTACGATTTTTGATTTAAAAATACAAGTCCAGCCCAAGCATATCGATGTATTGGGTCATGTGAACAATGTGATGTACATCCAGTGGATGCAAGACGTTGCTTCAGCGCACATCGAAGCATTGGGTTTAGGTTTGGCACAATATTTAGAACTGAAACACGCTATGGTCGCGGTTGAACATCATGTTCAATACCGTAAGGCTGCACTGGAAGGCGAAGAAGTCATTTTGCGGACATGGCTAGATGATATTAATGCACTTTACTCGTTCCGTCAGTACGCCTTCTATCGACCTAAAGATCAGAGTATTTTATTTGTTGGCAATACCAAATGGGCGTGTATAGAAATTGATTCAGGGCGACCAAAGCGAATGTCACCAAGCTTTACCCAAGCGTATCAGCCAATTGCAACCAGTTTAAATCCAATGGACTTTAGTGTGACCTATTTTGAATAGAAAGCATTAAGTTTCGACCAGATGAGAGAGTATTTGATGCAACCATTGAAGACTTTAGCAACAGAACGTTTGATTTTAAATAGCCTACATTTAGATGATACTGCATTCGTTCTCGATATGTTTTCAAATGCTCAAGTACTCGAATTTTATGATTTAGATGCTTTCTCTGAGATTGAACAGGCGGAAGCGCTGATTCATCGAATGCATCATCGTTATTGTTCAGCATCGGGCTTTCGTTATGCGATACGTTTAAAGACCGGCGAAATGATAGGTGGTTGTGGTGTTAATCGTATTGTTGAGGAGGAGGGTGATCATCGTGCGATTATTGGTTATGACTTACATCCGAACTATTGGGGAAATGGTTATATGCTTGAGGCGATTACAGCGATGTTAAATTTGATTCGAACCGAGTTGTTGTTTGATCGAAAAATTCGCCATGTAGATGCACAAGTCATGCAGCAAAACCTTAAATCACAACGACTGTTACAGAAATTAGAATTTCATCAAATTCAACCTGTGGTCGAAATGGGGCGAACTTTCTTACAATTCCGATTGTCGTTATTTTGATATTGAGCTATTTGGGCCTAATGCTATACCGCATAAAACGTCTAGGCATAAATTTCTTTCGTCTTCATACCGAGCTTCTGTTATAATCGCGGGCAATTTTATTAAACCATTTGGCTCACTACTTTTTGAAAGTATAGGGCGTTCTATTTTGTTAAGGTAACCCATGGCGCAAGCTAAAAAATCCGTAGATATCAAAAATATACGCAATTTCTCGATCATTGCTCATATTGACCATGGTAAGTCGACTTTGGCGGACCGTTTTATTCAAATGTGCGGCGGTTTACAAGATCGTGAGATGCAAGCTCAAGTATTAGACTCTATGGAGCTTGAGCGTGAGCGTGGGATTACCATTAAAGCTGCATCGGTAACCTTGTATTACACACATCCAAATGGTCAAGAATATCAATTGAACTTCATTGATACTCCAGGGCACGTTGACTTTTCTTATGAGGTATCGCGCTCTCTAGCTGCCTGTGAAGGTGCGCTGTTGGTGGTTGATGCTGCTCAAGGTGTAGAAGCGCAGTCAGTTGCAAACTGTTATACCGCGATTGAGCAGGGCTTAGAAGTTTTACCAATCTTGAACAAGATTGATTTACCTCAAGCAGAGCCTGAGCGTGTCATTCACGAGATTGAAGAAATTATCGGGATTGAAGCGACAGATGCACCAACCTGTTCAGCAAAAACTGGTTTAGGTGTTGAAGGTGTTCTAGAGCGTTTGGTCGATGTGATTCCTGCGCCAGAAGGTGATCGTGATGCACCGTTACAAGCATTGATTATCGACTCATGGTTCGATAACTACCTTGGTGTGGTATCGCTTGTTCGTATTAAACAAGGTCGTATCCGCAAGGGCGACAAGATGTTGGTGAAATCAACTGGCCAAACACATCCTGTGACTTCAGTTGGTGTGTTCAATCCAAAGCATACCGAAACTGACATCCTCGAAGCAGGTGAAGTTGGTTTCGTTATTGCAGGGATTAAAGACATTTTTGGTGCGCCAGTTGGTGATACCATTACGCTTTCTAACACACCTGATGTTGCGACTTTACCAGGTTTTAAAAAGGTTAAACCACAGGTCTATGCAGGTCTGTTCCCGATTGATTCAAGTGACTTTGAACCATTCCGTGAAGCGCTGCAAAAACTACAGATCAATGACTCTGCTTTATTCTTTGAGCCTGAGAGTTCGGATGCGTTAGGCTTTGGTTTCCGTTGTGGCTTCTTAGGTATGCTGCACATGGAAATCGTGCAAGAGCGTTTAGAGCGTGAGTATGATCTTGATTTGATCAGTTCTGCACCGACTGTTATTTACGAAGCATTAACCAAGAAAGGCGATATCATTTATATCGACAGCCCTTCAAAAATGCCAGATGGCTCAACAGTTGAAGATTTACGTGAACCGATTGCTGAATGTCATATCCTTGTACCGCAAGAGTATTTAGGCAATGTCATGACTTTATGTATCGAACGTCGTGGTATTCAAAAAGATATGAAATTCTTGGGTAACCAAGTATCAATCACGTTTGAAATTCCAATGGCTGAAGTGGTCATGGATTTCTTTGATAAATTAAAATCATGTTCGCGTGGTTTTGCTTCACTGGATTATAACTTCGTTCGTTTCGAGAGTTCAGCGCTGGTTAAGGTTGATGTTCTAATTAATAGCGAAAAGGTTGATGCCTTGGCAATGATTTGTCACCGTCAAGATGCACGTCATCGTGGTATTGCATTGGTTGAGAAGATGAAAGATCTGATTCCTCGCCAAATGTATGATGTTGCGATTCAAGCTGCGATTGGTGCGCAAATCATTGCACGTTCTACCGTAAAAGCGATGCGTAAAAACGTATTGGCAAAATGTTATGGTGGTGACGTTTCGCGTAAGAAGAAACTTCTTTCGAAACAAAAAGAAGGTAAGAAACGTATGAAGCAAGTGGGAAGTGTTGAGATTCCACAAGAAGCGTTCTTAGCTGTATTGAAAGTTGATCGATAAAAAAGATCAGGCTGGGGGAGCATGCCGCTTTACCCAGTCGAATGACGGGCAGTGAAACTGCAAGAGAGGGTTTGTGGATTTTGATTTTAACTTGATTCTGGTACCAGCAACACTAATTTTCTTTTTAGTGTGGTTACTGGATAAGTTGGTATTGAAACAGCGTGCAACACGTGGGCGTAATCAAGAGAACTTTGTCATTACTTGGGCATATGACTTTTGGCCTGTGTTGGCTGTTGTGCTGGTGCTACGTTCTTTCTTATATGAACCATTTAATATTCCATCAGATTCTATGGTTCCGACCTTAGAAACAGGTGATTTTATCTTGGTGAATAAGTTTGATTATGGTGTACGTTTACCAATCGTAAATACTAAAATCATTGATGTCGGTGAGCCAAAACGGGGTGAAGTGATTGTATTCCGTTATCCGCCACAACCAACCATTAGCTATATTAAACGTGTCGTTGGTGTACCAGGTGACCATGTTCAATTTAGAAATGGTCAATTAATGATTAATGGCCAGCAAGTTGCAAAGGTAGAGACTCAATACTCGCGTGAGAAAGATCAGCAAGATACGCCTACAGCGCTTTATTTCAAAGAAACTTTAGGTGAACATCAGCATTTAATCCGCTACTTGGAAGGACGCAATCCGCTTGTTGAACAATTCCAGTTTGCACAATTGAGAGGTGCTGAAGCTTTGGTGCCATTTGTCGCAAAAGAGAATGATGTATTTATCCAAAGTAACGGTCAAGATTGGGAAGTAACAGTGCCAAAGGGACAATACTTCGCAATGGGTGATAACCGCGATCAAAGTGCAGATAGTCGTTTTTGGGGCTTTGTACCTGAAGCGAACCTAACAGGTCGTGCTTTTTATGTATGGATGCATAAAGAACCTGGTTTTAATCTTCCAAGTTTCAACCGAAATGGTAAGATTGACTAATAAAAATATATAGGAAATAGACAGATGCGTAAATCTCAACAAGGGACTTCGTATATTGCAATTTTATTTGGGGTAGTCTTATTTGCAGTTGCTGTGAAAGCAGCAATTGCGATTTGGCCAGCATACTGGGATGACAAACTGATTAATACTCAAATTGAGGGGCTATTAAAAGATAGTCCTGCAAATATTACACCGAGTAAGTTTGCATCTCAGATGGATCAACGTTTTGATATGAACGGGATTCGCGATCTACATTTTAAAGATATTGCGCAAGTGACTTATAAAGATGATCTTGTGGTGATGAAGAAGTATGAAATACGTAAGCCTTTCATGCTGAATATCAGTTTAGTGATGACCTTTGAGAAGACTTTTGACCAAAAATCTGCAAAACAAGCTCAATGATACACGGCTGCAAGGGCGAATAGGTCACCAGTTTAAACAGTTTGACTTGTTAAAACTGGCTTTGACCCATCGCTCGGTCAGCCATAAACATAATTATGAACGCCTAGAATTTCTAGGCGATGCATTATTAGGGATGATCGTTGCAAATTATTTGTACAATGCCTATCCCCTAGAAAATGAAGGTCGCTTAACACGTATGCGTGCGACTTTGGTTCGACAGGAAGCATTGGGGAAAATTGCAAATGACTTACAATTGAGTCGGTCATTAATTTTAAGCACAGGCGAGTTAAAATCGGGTGGACATCACCGTGAATCGATTTTGGCTGATACGGTTGAAGCCATTATTGGTGCTATTTATTTAGACAGTAATGATCTCAACTTGCTCGAGCGCATTGTGTTAAAATGGTATGAACCATATCTTGATCATATCGAACCGACAGATCAACTGAAAGACCCTAAATCACGTTTGCAAGAGTATTTACAAGCACGTAAAAAACCTCTCCCAGTTTACGAGGTTGTAGATATTCAGGGCGATGCCCCGAATCAACATTTCAAAGTGGAATGTGATGTAGCGGGATTGCCAAAAATTATAGGCGAGGGCTCAAGTCGTCGTTTTGCCGAACAAACGGCAGCGGCAGAGATTTTAAAATTATTGGAGCAATAACCTGATGTCTCATTCAGAAGAAAATAAGCCAGAAGCAACTGAACAGCAAGATGGCAATAATGTAGTTGATCAATTTTTTAGTTCTCAAGGAAGCACAATTCCTTCAGATTTCAAAAGCGGTTTTGTTGCGATCGTTGGCCGTCCAAACGTGGGCAAGTCAACTTTGATGAACCATATCTTGGGTCAGAAGCTATCCATTACCTCACGTAAGCCACAAACCACACGTCATAAGATCGTGGGGATTGATTCACGTGAGAAATCACAGGCAGTATTCGTAGATACTCCTGGGATGCATAAAAAAGAAGTACGTGCCATCAATAAGATGATGAACCGTGCTGCTCACTCAGCATTGCGCGATGTGAACTTGGTTTTATTTGTGGTTGATGCACAAAAGTGGACTCAAAACGATGAATTGGTTTTGGAAAAGCTTAAAAATGCAGATATGCCTGTGATCCTTGTGATCAATAAGCTAGATACCTTCGAAAATAAAAATGAAGCTTTGCCGCTGATTCGAGAGCGTGCCAAGTTAATGAACTTTGCTGAGATTGTTCCAGTATCAGCGTTGCGTGGTGCGAACCTAGATCATTTACGTGACACGATTGAGAAGTATCTGCCGTATCAACCACCTTTGTATTCATTAGATCAGATTACCGATCGTTCTGAACGTTTCCTTGCGAGTGAAATCATTCGTGAGAAAATTATGCGTCAGTTGGGTGAAGAGCTTCCGTACGATTTAACGGTTCAGATTGAATCATTTAAAACTGAAGAAGCGGCTGTAAACGAAAAAACAGGCCGTTTAAAGCCACCTTGTACCTATATTGATGCGACCATCTTTGTGGAACGTCAAGGCCAAAAAGCCATTGTAATTGGCGACAAAGGAGCGAAGCTGAAAAGTATCGGTATGGATGCACGTGCAGACATGGAAAAGATGTTTGAACAAAAAATCATGTTGACACTTTGGGTGAAAGTCAAAGGTGGCTGGTCTGATGATGAACGTGCACTAAAAAGCTTAGGTTATAGCGATATTTAACTGTCTTGTTGACAATGGAAACAGGTATGAAAATAACAATCCGTGTACTCGCAATCGTGACGTGTGTATTCATGTTGCAGGGCTGTATTCATAAGCTTTAACTGTACCTGTGAAAGTTGCCTATAAGACCACTAAAGGTGTTGTTAAAGGGACGGCTGCGGTTGTAGGTGCAGTCATTCCTGATGGCGATGATGAAGAAAAGGATGAGAAAAAGAAGGACTAGTATCGTTCTATGATGCGTAATGAAGTCCTGCATGGCTATTTGATTCATCATCGTAAATATCGTGAAAAAAGCCATATTGTGCATTTATTTACACAAGAATATGGTCGGGTGGATGGGATTCTTAGGCAGATCCCACCGCCGCAATACCAACCTATTCGTCTGCAAGCTTCTGGTAAGTCGGAACTTAAAAATTTCACAAAATTAGAAATCCTGAATCAACCTGTGTTCTTTCATGGTGATGCATTTTTTGCCGGTTTTTATTTAAATGAAATTCTATTGCGACTGTGTCCTTTAGAAGAGATGATGCCGCAAACATTCGAACAATATCAGTTGATTCTCGCGCTGTTACAGCAATTGGCTACACATGAGCAAGCGGCTTTGTTTCTTCGACAAATTTTACGTCAATTTGAGCATGTATTATTACCTGAACTTGGTTATGCCATTGATTTCTCAGTAGATGCGAGCCAAAAAGACATTCAGGTCACTCAGCACTATCAATTTCAGCTCAATGATGGCTTTTTACCAGTTTCACAAGCTTCGCGTTCAACACTTGATGGTGCATTGATTACCTCCATGCAAAGTTACGAAGATGGGCAGGATTTTTCTCACGAACAGCTGCAATTATTGGGTAAACTATACCGTCAAATGATTAGCTCTTTGCTGGGTGATCGGCCGCTGAAAAGCAGGCAACTTTGGATTCAAAGTACACAAAATTGATATTCCTGATGTATTGAAAATAATGATTCAGGGCTAAACCGATAGGATATTTTTATGGCTGCAATCTTGGGTGTAAACATTGATCATGTTGCGACATTAAGGCAAGCACGTGGTACAACTTACCCTGATCCAGTTCAGGCGGCTTTGGTCTGTGAACAGGCAGGTGCTGAGGGGATTACTTTGCACTTGCGTGAAGATCGCCGCCATATACAAGATGATGATGTACGTCGCATGCGTCCATTGTTAAAAACACGTATGAATCTTGAATTGGCTGTGACTGATGAAATGGTTGCATTTGCCAAAGAGATTCAGCCGCAACATGTGTGCTTTGTACCTGAACGTCGTCAAGAAGTGACAACCGAAGGTGGCTTGGATGTGGTTGGTCATTTTGAAAAAGTCAAAGCGGCGACCCAAGCACTCAAAGCTATTGGCAGTGATGTGTCTTTGTTTATTGATGCAGATTTAGCTCAAATTGATGCTGCTGTCGCATGTGGTGCACCAACCATTGAGATCCATACGGGTGCTTATGCAGATGCGGAAACGGATGAGCAACAACAAGCTGAATTAGCTCGTATTATCAAAGGTGCTGAATATGCAGCGGCAAAAGGTTTGGTTGTGAATGCAGGGCATGGTTTGAATCTGGATAACGTTGCAGCGATTGCAGCAATTCCACAAATTCATGAATTAAACATCGGGCATTCAATTATTGCCGATAGTGTATTTGTTGGTTTGGCTCAAGCAGTAACAGATATGAAAGCAGCGATTCAGGCTGCTGCGAGATAAGTTGATGAGTAGTGTAAATTATGATGAGTTGATGCAACCTGTCATCGCTTTTTTGGGTTGTGCGACTCCTCAGGCGTGGTTGGATGAAGCCATTAATAATCTGGACATCTTAATGCAAGACCATGCTAACTGTGAGAAAAAAGCAGCGAGTACAGCAATGAACTTGATGTTCCGCTATAGTTTCTTTACGGACCTGCAAGTGAAATTGGCGCAATTGGTGCGTGAAGAAATGCTGCATTATGAGCAGGTTTTGGAATTCATGAACAAACGTGGCCAAGAGTGGAAGGGCTTAAGCGCAGGGCGCTATGCAGGTGGGTTACGTAAAGAAATCCGTACTTATGAGCCTGAGGCTCTAATTGATGTGATGATTATTGGTGCATTTGTCGAAGCACGCTCGTGTGAACGTTTCTATGCGCTAGCACCGATTGTGGATGATGAATTGGGGCGTTACTACCGCTACTTGCTTAAGTCTGAATCTCGTCATTTTGAGGACTATCTGGCTTTAGCTTTGGATGTTGCAAAAACAGCGAAGCTTAAAGATCCAGAAGAGACGATCCAGCAACGCATCGAGCATATTCGTGAAGTGGAAAAAAATCTGATTTTAAGCCCAGATGATACATTCCGTTTTCATAGTGGTGTGCCAGCAGAAGTTGCCGCTTAATCTAAATTATAAGTGAAAAGGCCTGTGTTCATCACGGGTCTTTTTTTATTGGGTATTCTTTTAAATAGTATAAAAAAAGCCCCGATCAATGATCAGGGCTTTTTAGAATCTTGGCTCTCCCACCTGGGCTCGAACCAGGGACCTGCGGATTAACAGTCCGTCGCTCTACCGACTGAGCTATGGGAGATTAGTAGATTGGCTCTCCAACCTGGGCTCGAACCAGGGACCTGCGGATTAACAGTCCGTCGCTCTACCGACTGAGCTATTGGAGAATCTGATGCGCATTTTAGGCATGAAAAGCAGATGCGTCAACAACAATAGTAAATAAAATTAATCGTTTGCTTGATTAATAATCTTTTTGGCATATAGATAAGCGAATCTGTACAAAAAAGACTTAATTTACTTAAAAATTAATCAGTTATTGTGCAACTCTTTAAACTTAGCTAGTGCTTCAATGCGATACTGAATCAGCATTTCACCAATTTCTGGACCAGTCACATGTTCAGGTAAATCTTGCGCACGAATATTTCTGACAATTTGCATCGCATCTAACATGTATTGCGCTTGTGGGTACGGGCGTTGCTCTAAGCCTAAACGACCTTTGGCATCACACTCACAGGCCTGAACAAAAGCTTCCACTTTTTCAGGTCGACGCAATACATCTAAGCGTTGTAAAAGACGCCATAAAGTGCCTGGTTTCAGATTCTTGACTTGATGGCACTTCAAATGTTCTTTACACACAATTAAAGCTAAGCTTTTTAAATGGGTGGGTACTCTTAAACGATCACACAGATCCGTTACAGGCTGAAGACCACGTTCTTCATGCATGATATGGCGTGGTAGTTCGTCCACAGGGGTGAGTGCCTTGCCAAGATCATGCACAAGCACAGCAAAACGCACATCAAGCGCATATTTTGCTAAACAGGCTTGTTTAAGCGCCATGAGGGTGTGAATACCACAATCAATCTCAGGATGGTATTCAGGACGTTGTGGTACACCAAATAACGCATCAATCTCTGGAAACAAGATTTTTAAGGCATCACACGCTTTGAGTGTTTGGAAATATACATCAGCATGATCTTCCAGCAATGCACGTGAAGTTTCTTTCCAGACACGTTCAGGCGTTAATGCATCAAGCTCACCAGATTTGGCAATTTCCTGCATTAATTCTAGGGTTTCATCTGCGATTTTAAAGCCATAGCTCGCATAACGAGCAGCAAAACGCGCTACACGAAGTACGCGCAGAGGATCTTCGGTAAATGCATCTGAAACATGGCGTAGAATTTTTTGATCTAAATCGTCCTGCCCACCATAGGGGTCATAGATGGTACCTGCATCATCCATTGCCATTGCGTTAATGGTTAAATCACGACGAATGAGATCTTCTTCTAACTTAACTGTAGTGTCGGTAAAAAATTGAAACCCGTGATAACCCACACCAGATTTACGTTCAGTACGTGCAAGTGCATATTCTTCTTTTGTTATTGGATGTAGAAATACCGGGAAATCTTTTCCCACGGGTTGATAGCCTTCGGCGAGTAATTGCTCGGGCGTTGCTCCAACCACCACATAATCTTTTTCGTGATAGGGATGGCCGAGTAAATGATCTCGGACAGCACCGCCTACTAAATAAACTTGCATGAAAAAACCTCTATTCTTCACACAATCATGCTACAGAATAGAGGTTTTCTCAAGGGTTAAGCGAAGCTTTTCAAGAAAAGCAGGGCTTAAGTGAACTTAGTTTTGACTTTGCTGAATTTCGGCAACCGTTAATGCAGTCATATTCACCAAACGACGCGTCGTTGCTGTAGGTGTCAGAATATGAACAGGTTTTGCAGCACCTAATAAAATAGGACCAATGGTCACATTATTACCTGAAGTTGCTTTTAACAAGTTGAATGAAATATTGGCTGAATCTAAGTTAGGCATAATCAACAAGTTTGCCGAACCTTTGAAGCGTGAGTTCGGGAATGCAAAATGACGAATATTTTCATCCAATGCTGCATCACCATGCATTTCACCTTCAACTTCTAACTCAGGTGCTTGCTCTGAAAGTAGGCGATAGACTTCACGCATTTTTTGAGCGCTTGCATCGGTTTGGTCACTACCGAAGCTTGAATGAGAAAGCAGGGCAACACGTGGTGTAATCCCGAAACGACGAACTTCTTCGGCCGCTAAAATCGTCATTTCAGCAAGTTGAGTCGCAGTTGGATTGGTATTTACATAAGTATCTGCAATAAATAAATTGCGATCTTCAAGCATCAATGCATTCAGCGTAAAGAACGTGCTGCGACCTTCTTTTAAGCCAATGACGTTTTTCACGAAATCTAAATGAATGTCATAGCTTGAGTAGGTACCACATAACATACCATCGGCTTTGCCAAATTTAACCAACATTGCTGCGATGAGTGTTGAGCGGCGACGTGCTTCACGTTGTGCATATTCAACTGTTACGCCTTTGCGTTGCATGATTTGATGGTATTCTTTCCAGAAATCATCATACGAAGGATTCTTTTCCTGATCGACGATCTCAATGTTCACGCCATGCTGTAAGCGTAAACCTAATTTTCGAATATTGTCTTCAATCACGGCAGTACGACCAATTAGAATTGGTTTCGCTAAGCCTTCATCAACAACAATTTGAACAGCACGTAATACACGTTGATCTTCACCTTCAGCATACGCAATACGCTTCGGATCAGTCTTCGCTTGAGAGAAGATTGGTTTCATCAAGAATGCTGAGTTATACACAAACTCAGAAAGACGTTGACGGTATGCAGAGAAATCTTCAATTGGACGAGTCGCAACGCCAGAGTCCATTGCTGCTTTGGCAACAGCTGGTGCGATTTCCAAAATCAAGCGTTGATCGAGTGGACGAGGGATCAAATAGTCGCGGCCAAATGACGCAGATTTTTCACCATAGGTTGCAGCATCCGCTTCAACATGTGCCATGCGTGCAATTGCATGTACACAGGCAATCTTCATTTCTTCATTAATGGTGGTTGCACCAACATCGAGTGCACCACGGAAGATATAAGGGAAGCAAAGTGCGTTGTTCACTTGGTTAGGATAGTCTGAACGACCCGTTGCCATGATTGCATCTGGACGTACTTCGTGCGCATGTTCAGGTAGAATTTCAGGATCTGGGTTTGCAAGTGCAAAAATAATTGGATTTTCAGCCATTTCCTTAACCATTTCTTTGGTTAAGATACCTGCTGCTGAAAGACCCAAGAACATGTCTGCACCAGCCATCACTTCATGCAATTGTGTTGCTTGAATGTCTTGTACATAACGCTTTTTCGATTCATCTAAACCTTCACGTGATGTAGTGAGCAGACCGCGAGAATCGGCAACAACGATATTGGCTTTATTCACACCTAAAGCGCAAAGCAAGTCTAAGCATGAAAGTGCTGCTGCACCGGCACCTGATGCAACGATTTTAATTTCGTCAATTTTTTTATTTACCAGTTGTAAAGCATTCAGCAATGCTGAACCGACAATAATACTGGTCCCATGTTGGTCATCATGGAATACAGGAATTTTCATGCGTTCGCGAAGTTTCTTCTCGATGTAGAAACATTCTGGCGCCTTGATATCTTCTAAGTTGATACCACCAAAAGTCGGCTCTAATGCAGCAACGATATCTACGATCTTGTCTGGATCATTTTCATCAATCTCGATATCAAAGACATCAACACCAGCGAACTTTTTGAACAGAACGCCTTTACCTTCCATTACAGGTTTAGACGCGAGCGGACCAATATTTCCCAAACCAAGCACGGCTGTACCATTACTCACGACGGCAACCAGATTACCGCGCGCTGTATATTTGGCAGCGGCAGAAGGGTCACGTTCGATTTCCAAACATGGCGCAGCAACACCAGGTGAGTAGGCAAGCGCTAAATCTCGTTGGTTAACGAGCTGCTTGCTAGGTGTCACACTGATTTTTCCTGGGGTTGGAAATTCATGGTAATACAAAGCGGCTTGTTTTAAAGATTGATCGTCCATCTGAGTCTCGTTTGTTCCGATAATAATCAGACATATAGCTGTCTAATTACGATATTAAGATAAGTGCACAAGAATATAGCACTAGTTCATGCTTTCGCACAGTCAAAAAAGCTTATTTTCACTGAACTGCATACCTATTGACAGTTGCTATTCCGTGAAAAATAAACAGCAAAAAAGGTTAAAATTCACGTTTAAATGGAATATCTTGCAGTTGACAGCTGCTTTTGTTTTTGCAGATATTCTGTCGCATGGGCGGCAGTAAGCGGTTGTGAAAATAAGTAACCCTGTAATATGTCGCAATTTTGTCGTTTTAAATACCCATACTGCTGCTCGGTTTCAACGCCTTCAGCCACAACTTTTAAGCCAATGGTCTTGCCCATGGCGATCATGGCATTAACGATCGCATCTTGTTTGGCATTACCAATTTTCGAGATAAAAGCTCGATCAATTTTTAAAATGTCAATTGGATATTCGGTGAGGTAAGCAAGAGAGGAGTAGCCTGTACCGAAATCATCCAGTGCGATTGAAATCTGACGTTCTTTAATGGCGTACAACACGGTTTTGACACTGTCAGTGTTTTCAATAAAGGCCGATTCAGTAATTTCGAGTTCGAGATTTTTTCCTGAGATCTCATACGTATTTAACACAGCATCAATATCATGCAGTAGTTGGCCGCGTAAAATTTGCTGTGCCACGATATTGACTGCAATATTGATATTGTTAAAACCAAGCTTTTGCCATGTTTGCAGTTGCTTAGCCGCTTCATGTAAAACTAGCTGTCCAATATCAGAAATCAGACTGGTACTTTCCGCTAAAGGAATGAAAATGCTTGGCATGATTAGACCTTTCGTTGGATGCTTCCAACGGATTAGGGCTTCAAAACCATTAATTTGGTGATTATGTGCATTAATTTTTGGCTGATAGTACACAACCAGCTCGTTATTCTGAATGGCTTTTCTGAGATCAAGTTCTAGATCAGTGTATTTGGCTACAAAATTGGCTCTTTCATTGGAGTAGTAGCGAATGGTGTTACCACCTAAGCGCTTGGCTTCGGTCAATGCCTGTTCTGCATGGGTATTTAAATTATCGACTTGGCGGCCATGTTCTGGATAAATGGCGACACCGATCGAGATACTGACAAAGTATTCTTGCTCTGCCAGATAAAAAGGTTTGCTAAAGGCTTCAACGATGTTGTTACACAATTGGTGAATCGGTGGATGTAGTGGTGAAATTTCATAAATAATCGCAAAGTCATCTGCACTTAAATGGGCGACTAGTAGCGCATCAATATTACTAATACGTAAGCGTTGTGCCACTTGTTTGAGGAGCTCATTACCCGCTTGATTGCTAATGATTTCATTCAAGGCACGGAAGCGGTCGATATTTAAACGGATGACAGCCAGATGCTGAATCGACGCTTCATTGATCAAATATTGATGCAACTGCTGTTGATAATAAAAGCGGTTAGGGAGATCGGTGAGCGTATCGTAATTAGTCAAATAGGATAAGCGTTGTTCTTGATGCTTACGTTCAGTCTGATCTGAAACAATACCGATATAGTTGATGACACGCTCTTGTTCATCTTTCACTGCATTGATATGAATCCACAAAAAACAAGATTTTTCAGAAATATAAGTTTCTTGAAATTCACCCTCATATTCCTGTTCTTCACGCAGTGTATCAAGAATTGATAAATGAAAATTATGATGATGCTGCTTATTTTGTTTGGTAATTTCAAATAACTGTTTACTCACGATTGCTTGTTTATCAAGGCCTGTGAGCTGTTCATATTTAGGATTCACTTCAACATAGTTAAAGTTTTCATCTAAAATGAAAATACCTTCTGAGGCCTGCTCAAATACGCTGGCTGCAAGCTTTAAACGTTCCTGATCTTTCTTTTCCTGATTAATATCACGGTGAATACCGACCATTCGTAAAGGGGTGTCATCTTTTGGATCCCTTAAAATCACCTGACCAACATCATGAATCCAGGTCCATTCACCATTATGGCGTTTAATTCTGAAGGTTTCTTCATAACGCTTGGTTTGGCCACATAAATGATTATATAAGGTGTTTTTTACCCGCTCGATATCATCTGGATGGATGATTTTATGCAGGAGGGTGTAATGGTTTTCAGAATTGCGCGTGACTGCTTGACTATGTGCATTGGTGACTCCAACGGTATGGCTTTCAAGATTCCAGTCCCAAGGGCGAATGCCTGCGGTTTCATGGGCAAAACTTAAGTTCTGACGATGTTCTTCTAAGCTTTCATTCATTTGCGTCAAGTCGAATGTACGCTCACGCACTTTTTGTTCCAATAGGTGATTATTGAATTGCAGTTGCGCTTCAATATCTTTGGATTTATTCACTTCACGCTGTAATTGCTGACACAATTCTTCAGTCCATTGGTTGTGCTGCTCAGCGACATCAATCAGTTGTTTATTTTTATCTAAAACTAAGGCCAAGCGTTTATGAATTTTATAGGTGACTTGCGCGCAGAGTACGGTTGCGAAAAATGAAGAGTAATATGCAAGGTAGAATAGGGTGTGATCATGATCTCGATGTAAAATTTGAGATGCGATTAAAGGTGCAATACTTGGAATAAAAAATAAGAAGAAATAGCGAATATGTTGGGTTAAAAAGGTCAGTGCAATGATATGAGATGCAGTGAGTAGTAACGCAGTTAGGGTCAAAATATGTGACCCAATCAAATGAGGAATATCGACAGCCAAGTAATGATTAATGACAATTGTATTGACTCCGATCAGTAAACCAGTAAAAAAACAGATCACTTGAAAAATGATGTTGGTCTGGTTGCTATAACGAACTGAAGAGTAGCGTTTGAGTAAAAAATGACAGATACAGGTAAAGCTAAATAAAAGGATGAGGGTAATGCTCATCCAAGTCGTGAAAATATTTGATTCAAATGAATAAAAAATACCAAATAGGGCGTAATCTAAAAGACAAATGCAGAAGACACTTAATACAAATAAGCGTACATGATTTGGATAATCGATTTGATCTGTGTAGATAAACTGTGGCAAATTTTTTTCCTGAGCCCCTAACATACAAAGAATAATCCTTTTCATTTTTTATCTATATTCACAGTCTTTGTTTTTTTGTAAACACAGCAACGTTTTATTTTAAATTAACGCTAAACATAGCAGAAAGCAATGTCACGACATTACTTCTATGCAAAGTGATAATTTAAAATAGATAAAGCAACTACTGGGGCTGTTTCAGTTCTTAGAACACGGTCTCCGATACACCAATTTTTAAATTGATGTTGATTGGCAGTATTAATTTCTGCTTCACTCAGGCCACCTTCTGGACCTATCAGTAGGGCAATGTCTGGTAGGCTGTTAAGTAGGACATTCGTTTGGTCTTTGTTTGGAGCCAGCACAAAGCGTGATGACGGTAACTCCGAGTTTAGCCACTCAGTTAAGCTGATGGGTGGCAAAACTTGAGGAACTCGATTCATGCCACATTGCTCACAGGCGGCGATTGCCACAGATTGCCAATGGTCTAATTTTTTCTGGTCACGATCGTATTTTAAACGCATTTCACAGCGTTCACTGGTCAAGAGTTGAATCGTTGTAACACCAAGTTCAGTGGCTTTTTGAATCGCATAATCCATGCGATCACCTTTACTCATCACTTGACCTAAAACAACGTTGAAAGGTGCTGTACGATCGGCTGGATCAAATTGATCAACAGAAACCAAGGCATTTTTCTTATTGATTTGAGTCAGTGTTACGATATATTCGCCACCTTTTCCATTGAAAAAGATGGCTTGTTCTTGTTCTTTTGCACGTAGCACACGTACCCAGTGATGAAATACCGATTCGGTTAATTCAACGGTGTTGCCAGTATTTAATTCGGTTTCGATATAAAAACGATTCATGCTTGGGTTGTGCTCGTACAAATTAGTTTAAACCAAGATCGACAACCAGTTGTCGAGTCGGTTCAGTTTGGTTCATTGAATAAAAATGCAGCGTTGGTGCGCCACCTGCGATCAGACGTTCACAAAGTTTCACAATCACTTCGTGACCGAATGCTTTGATACTTGCACTGTCATCGCCATAAGCTGCGAGTTGTTTGCGGATCCAACGTGGAATTTCTGCACCTGTTCCGTCAGCAAAGCGGATCAGGTTGCTTGCATTGGTAATTGGCATGATACCTGGTGCAACTGGAATATTCACGCCAGCTTTAGTAATACGTTCAATAAAATAGAAATACGCATCTGGATTGAAGAAAAATTGAGTAATACCTGCATTCGCGCCTGCATTTACTTTTTCAACAAAACGTTGAATATCACTATCAAAGGTATCAGCTTGTGGATGCATTTCAGGATAGGCAGCCACTTCAATGTGGAAATGATCGCCTGAATGCTCGCGGATAAAGCGAACTAAGTCTTGGGCATAAGGGAGTTCGCCCAAACCGACCTGACCTGATGGTAAGTCACCACGTAAAGCGACAATACGATCAATCCCTTGAGATTTATATAAATCTAAGAGCTCAGCAATACGTGCTTTGTCATCACCAATACAAGAAAGGTGAGGCGCAACTGGTGTACCTTTGCCGTTAAAGTCACTAATCGCAGCTAGAGTACGTTCGCGTGTAGAGCCACCTGCACCATAGGTAATCGAGAAAAACTCTGGGTTTAATCGTTGTAATTCTTGATGAACAGTTTTTAATTTTTCCGCGCCCGCATCAGTTTTTGGTGGGAAAAATTCAAAAGAAATAGGAACACGTTTTGTCATTTCAAATCCTTTTTAAAATCGCTTGGAATTTTAGAAAAAAGGGCAGTCCGTAAAACGTCTGCCCTGATTTTCTTAGTATTTATAAGCGTCAGATTTGAACGGACCTTCTACAGGAACGCCAAGGTAATCTGCTTGTACTTGCGTTAATTGTGTTAACACACCACCAAAGCCAAGGACCATTGCAGCGGCAACTTCTTCATCTAATTTTTTAGGAAGAACTTCTACGCGAATCGCTGCTTGTTTTTGCTCAGCAGGTAAGTCAGCAAATTTTTCAGCAAATAAATGCATTTGACCTAACACTTGGTTAGCGAAAGAACCGTCCATCACACGTGATGGGTGGCCTGTTGCATTACCAAGATTCACTAAACGACCTTCAGAAAGAAGGATGAGGTAGTTGTTTTCGTCTTCTGAACGATACACTTGGTGTACTTGTGGCTTCACTTCAACCCACTTGTAACCACGTAAGTATGCAGTGTCGATCTCTGTATCAAAGTGACCGATGTTACACACTACAGCACCCGCTTTTAAGCTATCTAACATTGCAGAATCACATACATGGTAGTTACCAGTTGTCGTGACAACAAGATCAGTATTGCCTAATAAGTCTTGGTTAATATCTTCTTTTTTGCCAGTTTGTACGCCATTTTTATATGGAGATACGACTTCGTATCCATCCATACATGCTTGCATTGCACAGATTGGATCAACTTCAGTTACACGAACGATCATGCCTTCTTGACGTAAAGATTGCGCAGAACCTTTACCAACATCGCCATAACCAATGACTAGTGCACGACGGCCAGAAAGTAACATGTCAGTTGCACGTTTGATGGCATCATTTAATGAATGGCGGCAACCGTATTTGTTGTCATTCTTCGATTTAGTGATCGAATCGTTCACGTTGATCGCTGGTACTTTAAGCGAACCGTCTTTCCACATTTCCAACAGACGTTGTACACCTGTTGTTGTTTCTTCAGTAATACCGTGGATACGTTCTAAAAGCGCAGGGTATTTGTCATGAACAAGAGCAGTTAAGTCACCGCCATCGTCCAAGATCATGTTGGCATCCCAAGGCTGACCGTTGACATTGATTTGCTGTTCTAAGCACCACACATATTCTTCTTCAGTTTCGCCTTTCCACGCGAATACAGGAACACCGCTTGCAGCAATTGCAGCTGCAGCATGGTCTTGAGTAGAGAAGATATTGCAAGAAGTCCAACGCACCTCTGCACCGAGTTCAACTAAAGTTTCGATTAAAACAGCGGTTTGGATTGTCATATGGATACAACCCAAGATTTTTGCGCCAGCAAGTGGTTTAGCTGCTGAATAACGTTTACGTAAACCGATCAAAGCTGGCATTTCTGCTTCAGCAAGTTTGATCTCTTTACGACCATAGTCAGCAAGGGAAATATCAGCAACTTTATAATCTGTAAATGAAGCATTCACCGCGTTCATCAGGATCTCCTAGAAAAAATAGTATGGATCATTCTGTTCGCGGATGCCGTTGTTGGTTAAAACGAGTGTCTAACCGATCGTCGAGCCTGGCAAATTGATCTTTAGTGCCGATCAATTGTCGCAGCATCCCTCGACTGGGCATAATGATACTTGGAAATTGCGTTTGTTCCAAGAGGGGCTGCTGAAGTTTCATCCATACATTGCGTTATTGGTTAAAACGACATAAACAAGGCATGAAACGCTGGCAATGGCGGACCCCTTGTCAAGTTTCATAACACAGTTTAGGGAAGTTTTAGCCAATAACCCTTTGGGACAGGGATATTTTTTGCCGCTACCACGTTACGTTTCGCTTACTTAGAATACTAAGTTACGCAAAACCCGCCTTGTGTCGTCTAAAAAATATCCTCTGGCGCAAGTATCTGTGAAACATCAGCAGACCCTAGGATTTTGTTTGAAATGGTTAGAAAATGAAGGATTAAATGAGAGATACGTCTTAATTATTTTTATGAGCATCAATCAAGGATTCCAAATCCCTTTGAAACCCTGATATCTAGGGAAATTTGCCATTAGGCTTTTAAATGATCTTCAAACTCTTCACCCAGTTGCATTGCTAAAGCATTGCCAGATAAATCGCCTGTGACTAAACCATATTCTTTTTTGAAGCTAAATGTGAAACCGCGGTTATCTGTCAGATTTTTAACCGAATATCCTAATTTTTCTAACCAAATACGGAAAGCCAATACGTTTTTTGCTTTAACAACTCTGTTTTTCATGACAGATCTCCTTGTGAACATGTATTTATTAATAAGGGTCAGTTAAATTTTTTTAAAGGGGGATTGCATAGATTTATTTTTCCACATGTAAGTAATGTAAATTTAGCGTAATTTTTATAGATAGAATCTTATCTGTGTTTTTGTTAGTTTGTTGAATTTACTATAAAAAATATTTTTTATAAATGTGGTGAAAATCAAGTTTTAGGGAAAATATTCTTGAAGCAAATGTAAAAAATGATTTCATTTTCTACTTTGCTGTGAAAGTAGAAAATGAATCAGTCGAAGCGATGGGATTTAATCAAAATTGATCTTTCAGACTACGAATTCGGGCAAACTCTTCTGCACTTTCAGTCCGCAGGAAGGGATTGGTTTCAAGCTCTAATTCGATCGTACTTGGAAGGGTAATTTGATCTGCTTCTCTTAGTGCTTTGACTTGTTGCATGCGCTCTTGCAGCGCGACATTATTTGGTTCAACAGTTAAAGCGAATTCAGCATTGGCAAGTGTGTATTCATGGGTGCAGTATACTTTGGTCTGAATAGGTAACGCAGCCAACCGATTCAATGAGTGATACATTTGCTCCGCTGTACCTTCAAATAGACGACCACAGCCCATTGCAAATAAGGTGTCACCGCTAAACAGCGTTTCAATTTTTTCAATAAAATAAGTAATATGGCCAAGGGTATGACCAGGCGTCGCAATAATTTCAACTTTGAGGTCATTAAAATGAAAATGATCGTCATTTTGCAAAGGGCTGGAGATGAGTGAAATTTTACTCAACTCATCACGCGGACCGTAGACCATTATATTCTGATCGGCGAGTAAACCCTCAACACCGCCAGTGTGATCACGGTGCCAGTGCGTCAGCCAGATTTGTTTAAGTTGTAGACCATGCTGCTCACAGAAATCAGTAACTAAACCAGCTTCAGTGGGGTCAATGGCAACGACTTCTTGTGTATCTGTATCTTCCAATAACCAAATATAGTTTTTTAAGGCATTTTTTACGTCAATTGCATGAATCTTATAATGCATAGCCGAATCCTAAAGCTTTGTTTCGTGAGGTTATTACGGTTTGGGTACTCATATAAGTGCCTATTTGTAGTGTAAGTGCAAATGCAGTTCAGTGCAAAATTCCTACTGATTTATAGGGCTGAATAATGACTTTATCGGGCAGATTTTGACAGCCACTTTCAATAGATATCTTAATCGTTGACAAGTGTTATTTTTTCAATAAAGATGTGATAAAAGTTTTATAAGTTAATGATTTATCTTTAGTCGTATAAAAATATTGAAGTAAAGTTAAATAATTTCAATGATTAAATTTAAAAAGAGAAATACAGATCTTTTGCGATGAGTGAAAAGTGATAAATCTGAAGAACAAGAGGGGGCGTTATGTCTGAGCTGATCGATCATGAAGTGGTCGTTATCTTTAAAAAGTATTTATATCCGCTCTCTGCCAAACTTACAGAAATGCTGAATGAGCATTTTAGTCATCAGACTGAACGTCGGGGTTGCGGTTATACGCAGGCGACGCGTGTTATTGCAGAGTTTGTTTCTCAAGTTCGGGATCCAATCGGGTTTCAGGATTTGCGTATTTTTGAAGAATACGAGACCAAAGCTTTGCGTAATATTCTTAATCAAAGCTCATCTTATGGTTTAGAGTTAGAAACATG
Source organism: Acinetobacter sp. 102 (assembly GCF_037028485.1). NCBI lineage: Bacteria > Pseudomonadati > Pseudomonadota > Gammaproteobacteria > Moraxellales > Moraxellaceae > Acinetobacter > Acinetobacter sp. 102. Next base: position 122,215 of record NZ_JAZEZK010000010.1, on the reverse strand, counting down.
GCGTAATTTGGATACCAATTTAAACGTCCAGCAATGCTTGCAGCGTATAAATCCACAAGAAAGTTTTGCACAGAGCTTACAGCAGGAAGTTGAGTTTCAAGCCAAGTTAAGAACCATTCATCAATATGCAGAACTTGAAGAAAGTCAGCTGATTTGTCAGCTTCTTAGCGATATTATTCTGCCGCAAAAAGCACAGCAGATTGGCATGATTGAGTGTCAGGCTTTAGAGGAAAAGCCTAAGGTCGGCTCTTGTCCAATGGCAGAAAAATTCTTCTTGCGTATTGCACACCACCGTTTATTAAGGCAGGGCGAAATCAATATTTTTGTGGATGAGCATGATCAACCCATCATGATGGAAAAGTTAAATATGGGGGATAACCACTCTTGCATCAGCTTAGTTCCCTTAATGATGAATGGTGTTCGTTTACCTGCCGGAAGTCTGTTTTCAACACATTATGAAATCGAGCAACTCGAGAAGCATAAAAATAAGCAATATAAAGGCTATGTGATCCCGATTGCCGAGATGAATGGTTTTTGGTTTTTACGTTTAACAACTTTGGCTGTGTCACCTGAAAATCGTGCTCGGGCATTTGGATATCACTTTAAACAACAGGTCGACAATGGATTATTTAGACCTGATACAACCGAATTGAGTCAGCTGATGGAAATTGCGCGTGATCAGATTTACGTAGGACATCCATGCTAAAAGCCTGTTACTCTCCACGCTATTTTGCACGAACGCATACCAATAGTATGGAAAAACTCACTGCTGTTGCGGATGTATTACGTGCTCAACAGATGGCTGAACTGATCGATCCTGGCAGTATTGATGTTGAGCTGTTAAAGAAATTGCATAATCCACAGTATGTGGAGGCGTTTTTATCGGGACAGTCAGCATTTGCCACCATACAAGGATTTAAGCCGTGGAATGAACAACTGAGAGATGCAATTTTATCGGTTCAGGCTGGACAGTTAGTTGGAGCTGAAATTGCTTTGAATGAGGGGATTGCAGCAAATATTGCTCAAGGTTTTCATCATGCCAGTTATGAATCTGGTGCAGCCTATTGTACCTTTAATGGCTTAGCGCTGGTTGCTAAGCAATATCCTGAAAAACGAATCTTTGTTTTGGATTGTGATCAACATGGTGGAGATGGCACAGCTATTTTCACCAATCGTATGACCAATCTGATTAATTTTGGAATTTTTGGCATTCGTTTTGGCTGTAAGGCTAGTGAGCGCAGTTTGACCCGTTATATTCACCCCAAACAAGGTAATTTCGATTTATATCGTGAAGCGATCTTTGAGGCATTCCAATATGCTTCGCGTTGGGATACAGATTTAATTATTTATCAAGCAGGCATGGACTGCCATCAACATGATAAATACGGCTCTAAATGGTTTAGCACTGAGTTATTATTTGAACGTGACAGAATTGTCTTTGAGATGGCCAAGAAAATGAAGATTCCAATACTGTTCGTTTTGGCTGGAGGATATCAAGCATTGGATGATTTAGTGCCATTGCATGTCAATACTTTTAAAGCGGCGAATGAAATCTATTTTCCTTAAGTAAAAATACAAGACATAAAAAAACGCTCAGCTGAGCGTTTTTTCTATTTTTTCTATCGCAGTTTTGCTAACCAATCACCGAGCATTTGTACCATCTGAACCAACAGTAATAACACGATGACCGTTAAAATCACCACACTGGTGTCGAAACGTTGGTAACCATAAGAAATTGCCAAGTCACCAATACCACCAGCACCAACAGCACCTGCCATTGCAGTTGCACCGATGAGCGAGATCGTACCCGTAGTTAAATTCAGAATCAGAGAGCTACGTGCTTCAGGGATAATAAATTTAAAGATAATTTGCCAAGGTGAAGCACCCATTGCTTGAGCGGATTCGACAATGCCTTCATTCACTTCAAGTAACGAAGTTTCAATTAAACGACCTAAGTATGGGCCCACATAAATAGTCAAAGGCACAATCGCTGCCCATGTTCCAATTGAAGTGCCAACCAGCATTTTGGTCAGTGGAATAACGGCAATCAGCAGAATAATGAAGGGAAGGGAACGCAGTGCATTCACAATCGGATTGAGGAAATAATAAATCGCGCGATTTTGTAAAATACCACCTGTGCGGGTAACCACTAAGGTAATGCCTTGGATAAGTCCCCAAATACAGCCAAACAGCAGAGAAAAGAACACCATTTGAAAGGTTTCTTGCAGGGCGGTAACAAACTGGTCAATTGAAAGTGAACTATGCCAAAATGGTGCTGTGATTTGAGTCAGCCATTGTACAATTAAATCTCTCATTGGCTAACCACTCCAGACTGTTCAACTTTCACACCTTGAAGCTCAAGGAACTTTACCGTTTCTTGGATCATAAGCGGGTCGCCTAGCAGTTGGATAAACATTTGGCCAATCACCGTGCCATTAATTTCGGTCATGTTGGCAAATAGGATATTCAAACTGATATCAAACTGCTTAATCGCTGCCTGAATCACAGTTTCTTGTGCTGATGTACCTAAGAACTGCAAGCTATAGATGCTATTGTGATGCTTATGCTCAAGATTATTCAGAATATTGATCGGCAACTGTTGTTGCAATACCGTTTGAATAAAGGTTTTGGTGGTTGGATGCTGTGGCTGACTGAAAATATCCAGTGTCGGGCCAGTTTCAATCACATGACCTGACTCCATGACCGCCACATAATCACATACTGATTCGATGACATCCATTTCATGGGTGACCATCACAATAGTAATGTTCTGTTCTTTATTAATCTTTTTTAATAGTGCTAAAACAGATTTTGTGGTCTGTGGATCAAGGGCAGAAGTTGCTTCATCGCAGAGTAAAATCTTGGGATGATTTGCCAGCGCACGTGCGATACCAACACGTTGTTTTTGCCCCCCTGAAAGCTCATCAGGGTAGGCATCTTTTTTATGTTTAAGATCGATAAACTCAAGTAGTTCAGCCAGACGTTTTTCACGTTCAGCTTTGCTATGCCCAAGTAATTTAAGTGGCATTTCAATATTTTCAGACACGGTTTTAGTCTGAAGGAGATTGAAGTGCTGAAAGATCATGCCAATATTTGCACGTTCTTGACGAAGTGTTCGCGCGTCCATAGCAGTAAAGTCTTTTTGATTGATAATGACTTGCCCCTGCGTCGGGCGTTCAAGCAAATTAATCAAACGGATCAGCGTACTTTTACCTGCACCACTATAGCCGATAATGCCAAAGATACTACCGTCCGGGATCTCTAAATTGATCTGGTCCAGTGCATTGATCGTTTGACCTTTCAACTGATAGTGTTTCGAAATGTTTTTAAATTGGATCATGTTCGTCAGTACTATGGCAGAAAAGAAAAAACAGGCAAAATCACTTTGCCTGTTTTATTTGAGAGCATTATATTACGAATTTGCTTCTGTGAGGTAGCTTGTTGGTTTGTTCACGTCAACTTTCGTACCAGCAAAGTGTTCTTGAACATATTGCTTCACTGCTTCAGTATGATAAAGCGCGCCAACTTTTTGTAACACAGGATCATCTTTACGAGATTCTGCAGTTGCTAATACGTTTACGTTTAATTTAGTGCTTTGGTCCACTGGTTCATAGAAGATTGCGTCTTTAAGTACGTTTAAACCGCCTTCCATCGCAAGCGTGTTACCCAATAAAATTGCATCAACTTCGTCTTTAACACGAACTGCTGTTGCCATTTGAATTGGTTTGATCACGATTTTTTTGCTGTTTTCAATAATATCAGCAGGCGTGCCTTTGACTGGATCGAAGTCAGCTTTTAACTTGATCAAGCCAGCACTTTGTAAAAGTAATAATGCACGTGATTCGTTTGCACCATCATTTGGAATCGCAATGGTTGCACCTTCAGCAAACTCTTCAACCTTTTTCACTTTACTTGAGTAAATACCCATTGGCTCTAAATAAGTGGTTGAAACAGGTGCAATCTTGTCTTTATTTGCAGCATTGAATGCGACAAGGTAAGCGTAAGATTGGAATGCATTCAAATCAACTTCTTTATTTGCGGCTGCAGTGTTCATTGCAACGTAGTCTGTGAAGTTCTTGATTTCGAGTTTAAGTCCAGCGGCTTTAGTTTCTGGTAATGTTGCGATATAACGCCAAATATCAGCGTCTGAACCTGTAGAAGCGATTACAACGGTTTGTAATGCAGCAGCATCACCTTTTTGTTCGGTAGATGCGGTATCTGGTTGTTTACTGCATGCCGCAAGTAATAACACAGATACACTTAAAAAAAGACTAATCAGCTTTTTCATGTATAAATCCTAATCGGAAAAATGGCGAGAAAATCATCATTTCTCTAGCATTAATGATTGCAATAGGTTTGTATGTTGTAAATTGACATCGCACTCAAAACAATCCCTGAATTATTCTTAAAGTTTGAACAAGTGTGATAGATCTACAACATCCGAAAAGTAGATGAATATTCATGTTCCGATTCAGTATATACAGATAGGAACCAACTGTTCATCTCATTTTCAAATCAAATTTGGATTTAGCTGCAATTTGTTTTGTTAGGTTCAATATTCTAGACATTTAAAAATAATGAAAAAGAATATACAGTTAACATAAAAACAACATCTAAAATTTCGGCAATCATAGCAACAATTTATGGGCGGTTATAGTGGAACAGCTTGTACTTTGAAGCTTAATAACCTACTTGCTAGAAGATAATTATGGTCTAAGTAAATATAAATAAATGATAGTTTTATGAATTTTTCCAAAAATATAGAGAGAGGAATCAATTGAATAATAAATATATATTTTTCTGAATTTTATATTTAAATAATGAATATAGAATTCATATTTATGCGGTTTATGGAATAAAAAAGCCTTCCGAAGAAGGCTTTTTTGCTCAACAAAGCTTATTCAGCTTTTTCTCGTGCAATGGCACGGTAACCGATGTCACTACGGTATTGCATCCCCGTAAATGTGACTTGACCACAAACTTCTAAGGCATTGATTTGCGCTTCTAGCACAGTATCACCCAGTGCAGTCACACAAAGTACGCGACCACCAGCAGTAATGACATGACCATCTGTGCTCATTGCCGTACCTGCATGGAAAATCTTGGTGTCTTCTGGAGATTGACCAAGACCTGAAATCACATCGCCTTTGCGAACCGTTTCAGGATAACCGCCAGCGGCCAGCACGATACCAATCGATTTACGTTCATCCCATTCAGCTTCGCTTGGTAAATTACCTGCAATACCTGCTTCCACTAAATCAACCAAAGATGATTTTAAACGCATCATGATTGGTTGGGTTTCAGGGTCACCAAAACGACAGTTGAATTCGATTACACGCGGTTGACCTTGTTCATCAATCATTAAGCCAGCGTATAAGAAACCTGTATAAACATGACCATCTGCAGCCATACCATCAACCGTAGGGCGCATCACTTCTTTCATGACACGTTCAAAGACTTCTGCCGTTACCACTGGTGCAGGAGAGTAAGCTCCCATACCACCTGTATTTGGTCCTTCATCGCCTTCAAAAATACGTTTGTGATCTTGTGAGGTGGCCATTGGCAAGATGTTGTTGCCATCGATCATACAAATAAAGCTAGCTTCTTCACCCGCAAGGAACTGCTCAATCACTACACGTGAGCCTGCATCACCAAATTTGTTGCCTGCAAGCATATCGTCAATCGCAGCAAAGGCTTCTTCGTTGGTCATTGCTACGATCACGCCTTTACCTGCAGCTAGACCATCTGCTTTAATTACGATTGGTGCACCGTGTTGTTCAACATAGGCTTTAGCCGCAGCAACTTCAGTAAATACATCATAAAAAGCCGTCGGAATGTTATGACGCTTTAAGAAGTGCTTGGCAAATGCTTTAGAGCCTTCAAGCTGTGCAGCATACTGGGTTGGTCCCCAGATTTTTAAGCCTGCTTCACGTGCTGCATCCACCACACCATTCACTAATGGTGCTTCTGGACCCACAATGACCAAAGCAACATCATTTGCCTTGGCAAATTCAATAATCGCTGGATTGTCTAAAATATCGAGCTCAACATTTTTACATTTGTCTTCAGTTGCTGTCCCTGCATTACCCGGTGCAACGAACACTTGAGTGACTTTTGCATCTTGTGCGATTTTCCATGCAAGTGCATGTTCACGGCCACCGCTACCCAAAACTAAAATATTCATTATTAAGTTATTTCCCTTTTTCAGTATCTAAGAATATACCTGTTCAGAATAAAAAAGTCCCTCTTAACCTCTCCCTTGCGGAACTACAATCGTTCCTCATCTCCTAAGAGGACAGGGAACCCATATTGATATTGGTGTAGTCTCCCTCCTTTTAGGAGGGAGATTTAGAGGGAGGTAAATAAGACGGAATTTTTAAAGTAGTATTAGTGACGGAAGTGACGCATGCCTGTGAACACCATGGCAATACCAGCTTCATCCGCTGCTGCAATGGTTTCTTCGTCGCGCATTGAACCGCCTGGTTGGATAATACATTTAATACCAGCCTTAGCCGCATTATCAATACCATCACGGAAAGGGAAGAAGGCATCGGATGCCATCACAGCTCCTTCAACCACTAAACCAGCATGCTCCGCTTTAATCGCTGCAATACGTGCTGAGTTGACGCGGCTCATTTGACCAGCACCTACACCAATCGTTTGACGGTTTTTGGCATAAACGATTGCATTTGATTTCACATATTTCGCAACTTTCCAAGCAAAGATCAAATCATCAATTTCTTGCTCAGTTGGTGCACGCTTGGTCACAACTTTAAGATCATCTTTAGTGATCATGCCTAGGTCTTGGTCTTGAACCAATAAGCCGCCATTCACGCGCTTATAGTCAAGCTGTGCTGCACGAGCGTCAATTGCTGGAAGCTCACCACATACCAACACACGTACATTTTTTTTCGCACCGGTGATTTCAAGTACACCATCCGCAATGCTTGGTGCAATAATCACTTCAACAAATTGACGATCTACAATCGCTTGTGCAGTCGTAGTGTCCAATTCACGGTTGAATGCAATGATGCCACCGAAAGCAGATTCAGGATCGGTTGCATAAGCAAGATCATAAGCTGCTTTAATGCCGTCCAATGAAACAGCAACGCCACAAGGGTTTGCATGTTTAACGATGACACAAGCGGGCTTCGCAAATGATTTCACACATTCAAGCGCTGCATCGGTGTCTGCAATATTGTTGTAAGAAAGTTCTTTGCCTTGTAATTGTTTCGCAGTAGAAACAGATGCTTCTTGAGCAGTCGCTTCAACATAGAAAGCTGCGTTTTGGTGTGGATTTTCACCATAACGTAAATCTTGTGCTTTATTCAGTTGGGTATTGAAGGTACGTGGGAACAGATCCGCTTCGCCTTCAGTTTTGCCAACGCGTGCGCCTAAATAAGATGCGATCATGCCATCGTATTGTGCAGTGTGCTCAAATGCTTTTACCGCTAAGTCGAAACGAGTTTCGTAAGAAAGCGCACCATTTGCTTTTAATTCAGCAACGACTGTGTCGTAGTCAGCTGCATTCACGATAATGCCTACTGAAGCATGGTTCTTTGCAGCGGCACGAACCATCGTTGGACCACCGATGTCGATATTCTCGATTGCATCTGCAAGTGAACAGTTCGGTTTTGCTACTGTTGCTGCAAATGGATACAGGTTTACAATCACTAGATCAATCGGATCGATGTTGTGTTCTTGCATCACTGCTTCGTCCAGACCACGACGCGCTAAGATGCCTCCATGAATTTTTGGATGTAATGTTTTTACACGACCATCCATCATTTCAGGAAAACCTGTATGTTCAGAAACCTCTACTACGGCGATATTGTTGTCTTTAAGCAACTTATATGTACCGCCCGTAGATAAAATTTCTACCCCTAGAGCTACAAGATTTTGAGCGAATTCAACGATTCCGGTTTTATCAGATACAGAGATTAAAGCACGTTTGATAGTCATGATTTTAGTCAACAGTTTGAAGTCTACAGATTAAAAATAAAAGGCAAAAAAAATGCCCACGAGAACGTGAGCATTTTATCAATTATTCACTCATTAAACCGTGAGCTTTTAACTTTTTGCGTAAAGTTCCGCGGTTAAGGCCTAAAATCTCAGCGGCACGTGTTTGATTACCGCGAGTATATTCTAAGACCACAGATAAAAGAGGTTTCTCCATTTCTGCTAAAACCATGTCATAAACTTGAGATGGTTGCTCACCTTGCAATTGTGCAAAATAATGACGAACTGCGCGATCTACATGGATGCGAAGAGCGACATCAGATTGAGCCGTAAAAATAGGAGATTTGCTATTCATGCGTGTTAATCCGAAATATCAAAATATCACTTGGGTAAAGTGATATAAATGTGGTCTAAATTACTGAGCCCCGTTTTAGATCCTAAAACAGTGACTCTAAAACAAAAGGACTATTAGCTTGCCACAAATCCTCGAGTTGTGTAAAAAATAAGCGTAACAATAGTTAAATATTTGTTACCGCCTACTTTTAAAAACAAAAAAACCAACAATGCGCTTATTGGGTAAAAGCACAGTTCGTTTAACGATTTTATTGTCTATAAATTACGAGGAGTAAGTAGGTCAAGCATTCGTGGCGCGTATCATACCACTGTCAGCGAAAAAGTGAGCAAATTAACTGCACTTTTTTTTGTTTTTTTGTCACTTTTTTGAGCTTTTAGGGCTGTACAAATTCTAAACTATAGTCATTGAAGCTATTTTTACTTTTTGGAAGGGTAAATTCGAAGCGAAAAGGGCTGTTGGTTGGAATGCGTTGAATCGTTTTCAAACTGTCAACTAAATAATCTTGTGGTTTGAGCATTACGTTAAAAACGGCTTCGTCGTTTTGTTTGAGCACGACTTTAATAGGAGGCAGTGCCACGCTGTTCTCATTATGATTTAGAAGTACACCTGAAAAAACAGTAGCATCTTTTTCTCCACGTTTAATTTTTACTTTTTCAAAACTAAGATATTTATATTGTTCATCACTGGTTTTGCACGAGAAAATGCCGCAAGCATAATTAAACATCTGATTCAAGGCTGGGCTTTCATGCATCAGTTTTGGGTTGAACCATAAAATCTGAAAAGCAAATACTAAAATTAAAGCAATATTACCGAGCCCCCAAAGCGTGTAATACAGCCAACCATGTTGTTTATCATTATTATTCTCATGGTCAATTTGTAAAGTATCTTCAGACAGATTTAAATTAGGTAGGGCAGTAACAGGTTCGGTATTGAAATAATTGAGGTTGTTGAGATAGGTCAATAAATCAATATTTGAGTTTTCAATTTTCTGATCAAAGATGCTCAAAATCTGCATTTGTTTTTCTGCAAACGAGCTGTCAGGTTGAATTGAAGAAAAAAGTGAGCGATTGACAGGTGTCGGAATCGCTTCACTATCTGTTTCTAATAAGTTGGTTAATGCATTAAAGTTAATGACACATTTCGGACAACAAACCATACCCTGTGCAACACTGAGTTGTGAAAGGGTCACTTTGTACACAGTTGAACATTTAGGGCAGCGGGTTTGTTTTTCACTCATAAGTAACAATGTTCTCAAATTGTTGTTTTACGTTTTCCCGAAATGCGACACCAGTTTTCTTCACGCTTTTCGATCTCTAATATATCAAAAAACTGTGAGTAAACACTAGAAACATCAGCAACTTGCTCTTCGATTACACCAGCAAGTGCGAACTCGCCCTCATTTTTTATTAAAGTTGAGAATTCAGGCGCAAGTGCCATTAATGGTGCCGCTAAAATATTGGCGACAAGGACATCTGCTTGTTGTGATTTAAATTCTTGATCAAACTCTTCGGGTAATCCTACAGAAAGACGATCCAGTACACCATTTAATTCTGCATTTTGTTTTGTCGCAAGTACCGCTTGTGGGTCAATATCAGTCGCATAAACTTTTTTAGCGCCGAGTAATAAAGCCGCAACACCTAAGATGCCTGAGCCACAACCATAGTCGATCACAACTTTGTCTTTAACATCAGTTTTACCTAGCCATTGTAAGCATAAGAAGGTACTTGCATGGTTTCCAGTACCGAAGGCAAGGCCTGGATCTAGCTTAATATTGGTTGCATCAGCTTCAGGTGGTTCTAACCATTCTGGTACGATCCAGTATTTTTCACCAATTTGAATCGGTTCATAATAATCCATCCAAGCACGTTCCCACACTTGGTTTTCCAAGTATTCATGGCGCATTGGTACATCTGGAAGTTGTGCTTTTAAGAAGGCTTCTAAAGTATCGACATCAATTGGATCATCTTCTTCTTGTTGATAAATCCCCGTGACGATGACTTTATTCCAAAGTGGCGTTTCACCTGGCAATGGCTCAAGTAAGGCTTGGTCTTCAGCATCATCTAAAGTTACGCTCACCGCGCCTAATGACAGGAGTAATGTTTCGGTCAGTTCGACTTGGTTTTGATCAACAGTAATATGAATTTGTAGCCAGTTCACAGGAAAACCTAAATAAATGTATTTGTGCTTATTGTAATGGATTCGTGCTTGTTAAAGGGATTATAAAGTAGACAGATTACAATTTTAAGATGAAATATTTTGTCCTCATGCAATCTATTATATTGTTTTTATATAAAAGAAGGCCAAATTAGGCCTTCTTTTATATCATTTATGCATTAAGGTGCAGTCTGTTCGACATCAGGTGCTACTGGTGGTGCAGGAGCGATAGCGGGTGATTCCATAGGTGCAGTGCTATTGTCTGCTGGTGCACTACTGACTGGGCGAGGTGCCGATTGCGTTTCTGAGAGACGACTTTGAGTCTCAACGGCAGCATTAGATGCAGGTGTTGGTGGTTGGAATGCTAACTTACCAGCTTCATTAGGCTCACATGAACCATTGAAAACAACGCCTTTAAATGCAAATGAAACTGGATCACCTTGTTTTTTGCCTTTACAGACCTGTTGATATTTCTTGGCCTGTTGGTCTTGGCTTGCTTTGGTATCTGCATGCGCAGCTACGCTAAAACATAGACTACAAATTAGAGATGAAAATAAAAGCTTTGAGTTCATATCATTGTCCTAAAGTATTTTTTATACACTTTTTAGGATAAGAAACTGGGCAGATAAAACAGTGGTGTTCAAGTTAATAGTGATGAATCGCTGTGTGCAGTCTAAGAGGAAAATGCAACATAAGGTTTCTTTTTGTATGTTCTGTAGTCAGAACAGGGGCTTGCAAGCCTCAACAATCTTGACTGTTTTTGGCAATTTAATGCAAAACTCCTGTATAATGCTCTGTCATTTTTTGAATACACATTTACCACTATGCACTATCCTAAAGTTTACGACGTTATCGTAATTGGCGGCGGTCACGCTGGTACGGAAGCAGCACTTGCTGCGGCACGTATGGGAAGACAAACATTATTGTTAACGCATAACATTGAAACTTTGGGGCAGATGAGCTGTAACCCAGCGATTGGTGGTATTGGTAAATCACATCTTGTCCGCGAGATCGATGCACTCGGTGGTGCAATGGCACTCGCAGCGGATAAAGGTGGTATTCAATTCCGTATTCTAAATTCTCGTAAAGGTGCAGCTGTGCGTGCAACACGTGCGCAAGCGGACCGTGTACGTTATAAAGCAGCGATTCGCGATACTTTAGAAAATCAAGCGAACTTGGATATTTTCCAGCAAGCTGCAGACGACTTAATTGTTGAAGGCGATACTGTTAAAGGTGTTGTGACCCAAATGGGTATCCGTTTTGATACCAAGACGGTAGTATTGACGACAGGAACTTTCTTGGGTGGGGTGATTCATGTCGGCTTACAAAATTCAAGTGGTGGTCGTGCAGGTGATCCACCATCAATTGCTTTAGCGCATCGGTTACGTGAACTTAAATTACCCGTTGGGCGTTTAAAGACAGGTACTCCGCCTCGTATTGATGCACGCACAGTTGATTTTTCTGTCATGACACCACAACCGGGTGATTTCCCATCGCCAGTGATGTCGTTTATGGGTGATGCATCTATGCACCCTGAACAAGTGAATTGCTATATCACGCATACCAGTGAAAAAACCCATGAAATTATTCGTGGCGGTTTAGATCGTTCACCAATGTATACCGGTGTGATCGAAGGTGTTGGCCCACGGTATTGCCCATCAATTGAAGATAAGATCCATCGTTTTGCCGATAAAGATTCACATCAAGTGTTCTTGGAGCCAGAAGGCTTAGATACCCATGAGCTTTATCCAAACGGCATTTCGACTTCATTGCCATTTGACGTGCAGTTCAATTTGGTTCGTTCAATTCGTGGTATGGAAAATGCGCATATCTTGCGTCCAGGCTATGCGATTGAATATGATTATTTCAATCCACAAGCGTTGAAATTCACACTTGAAACCAAGGCTATTCAAAACTTGTACTTTGCTGGTCAAATCAACGGTACCACGGGTTATGAAGAGGCGGGGGCACAGGGCTTGCTTGCAGGTTTGAATGCTGCACGCCGTGCGTGGGAACAAGAAGAGTGGACACCAAAACGTGATCAAGCTTATATGGGTGTTTTGGTCGACGATCTAATCACTTTGGGTACTAAAGAACCGTATCGTATGTTTACTTCACGTGCGGAATACCGTTTGATGTTACGTGAAGACAATGCCGATCAGCGTTTAACGTCAATTGGTCGTGAACTTGGCCTAGTTGATGATGAGCGTTGGGCTGCATATAGCGAAAAAATGGAAGCGGTTGAGCGTGAAACTTCTCGTTTACAACATTTGTGGGCTGCACCAAATAACCCAATGGGTAAAAAGTTCGTTGAAATGACAGGTGCAGATCTCAGTAAAGAATGTAGTGCGATCGATTTACTGAAACGTCCAAATATCAATTTTAGCCAAATTGCTGAATTAACAGGTTCAGAAGTGTCTGAGCATGTGGGTGAGCAGATTGAAATCGCGGTGAAATACGAAGGCTATATTAATCGCCAGCATGAAGATGTTGCACAATTAAAACGTCTTGAAGAAACCCGAATTCCTGCTGATTTTGAATATGAGGGTATTTCGGGTTTGTCACGTGAGATCACATTAAAGTTAAACACGGTTCGCCCTGAAACCTTAGCGCAAGCAAGTCGTATTCCTGGTGTTACACCAGCTGCGGTACAGTTACTGATGATTACGATCCGTAAAAACAATATGGCGAAGAAATCGGCTTAATTGCCTGCTTCGTCTATTGTCGTAAATGTTAAAAACACCCTTCTACAAAGGGTGTTTTTTTCTGCTAAGCAAATTCTGTTTAATTGAAGGGGATGAGTAAATGAACAATTGGATAATTTTATTCATTGCGATTACTGCAGAAGTGATCGCAACCTCTGCCTTAAAAAGTAGTGAAGGTTTTACCAAACCAGTTGCTTCCATCGTGGTTGTAGTGGGTTATGTGATTGCATTTTACTGCTTGTCTCTAACCTTAAAAACGATTCCTGTAGGCGTTGCTTATGCGATTTGGTCTGGCGTTGGGATTGTTTTGATTACGACTGTGGCTTGGTTTGTATTTGACCAAAAATTGGATATTTGGGGAATAATTGGGATAGTCTTGATTATGAGTGGTGTGTTGATTCTTAATTTACTGTCTAAAACCAGCTCGCATTAGCTTTGCCACAAAAAACCGAGTCATGCATAACTCGGTTTGAATTAATCTTCTACTTCAACGTATTTATAACGCGACCTCAATCCCTTGGCGTAAATTCTGTTGATCAAATTGTGTATTGGCATCAATTTGAGCATAGGCTTTTGGTAAGAGACGGCGTGCTACGCGATTCACTCTTTTTTCTAGCCATTTCGGCATGTTGATCGCCAATGGATTGGTTTCTGTTACCGATTCATCGGTCATTACCCGCGTTCCCATAATGTAATCAAACCATGGCTTAGTCACACACCAATTGGCATTTTGATTGCTGGTCATGTGATGATCATAGTGCCAAGGAATTCGTTTTTTAGCGAACTCTGGATCGAGATGTGATTTGGCATGTACCTTCCAATAATTCCAAATGCCGTAGTACAGACCTGCGGTAAAGAACGGCGCAACCGGTAGAAAAATGGTGGATGCGGCAGCTAAGCCGATGAGCGCTGATTTTTCATTGTACATTTCAGAGTTTTTAAACATCGACTCTGCATAGCCTTCATCATGAAAGCCATTTAAGCGAGCACGTTTGTGATGTGCAATATGGGTAAAGAACGGACTGTTTCTATTTTTGCTTGGAAATTCGTGTAACCAGACTTTGTGGAAATACCACTCCATACCATTTGCAACAAAAACACCTACTGGAAAACCGATCATGCTTGGATTACCTCGTCTAACATAGATCGGATTTTAAAAAGAGAAGGGCTAAAAGTTTTGACTGATCTGACAGTTTTAAGCTGCCTATCCAATCAATTTACGTCTGTTTACGCTGTCGATATGCGCTTGGGGTCTCACCAGTCCAGCGTTTAAATGCTCTGGAAAATGCTGAGGGTTCAGAAAAACCAGTCAGATAAACAATCTGGTCGATGCTTTCTTCGGTTTGAGAAAGTAAGCGACGAGCAAGACGTTCACGATAATGGGCAATGACTTTTTCATAGCGGGTATTTAATAGTTGTAAATCTGCTCTTAAGCTACGAGCGCTACGTCCTAAATGTTCGGCAATGATGTTCTGATCAAATTCACCAGACTCTAATAAACCACTGGCCAAGATTTTTTCGATTTCGTTTATAAGCTGGTGTTTGTTTAATAGCTCAAGCTGTGAGGCGGCATGATGTTCATGTACTTTTAACAGTTCTGGTTCATGAGCAGCAGAGGGCGTCGTTAATTGTGCTGAATCAAAGCAAATATAGCCATTATCTTGCCCGAGTTTGACAGAACATCCCCAGATTTTCTGGTATTCCTCTTGATCCGCTCCGTCTAGATATGGCAGGCCAATTTCAGTCGGCGTAAAAGTTCCGTCACTAATATATTTAAAGAAATTAAGCAAAATACCAATCGCACATTCCAAATAGTGTCGAACAGGATGATTGAGCCCTGAAATCATCACTCTATGTTCATTTATCATTTCTAAGTTAAATGACATGGCATCAGTGAGTAAGGCCTGATATCGAATGGTTCGTTTGAGGCCTTCCCCAAATGTTGCACTACTGAGAAAAAGATATTCAATCACTTGTCCACGAAAGGGTGGAACATTGTGCCCAACATGTAAACCAATATCGGGATCATGACTAATTTGTTCTGCGGCTTGCCAAAAGCGTTGCTGTGTGGCGTTGTCACGACGGACAAACTTATCAGGTGGCTGATCGGGTAAATGAACACGCGCAAAGATGGCAGCGGCATCTAAATTCATCTTTTGCATGGTTTGATAAACCATCCATAAAAAGATGCCCGCATCACTGGTTTTTTTTGAAGTCATAAAACAGGCTAAAGATGTGTTTTAAAACAATATACGCTGTTCTTTTTGAGATAGAAATAGATTGCAACTAAATCAGAGGATAAAGGTACTTATACGTTGATAAGCACCTTAGTCAAAAGGCTTATTCAGTCACTTCAACCGTTACACTGTAGGTATAAGATTGCGCGATGGGTGGTTTGGTGTTGTCAGCATTCGTTTCAGGATAAGCGGTGGTAATCAGGTAAATACCAGCTTCACTAAACTTCACTTCAACCTCGCCTTTGGTGTTGGTTTTAACATGTGGTTGTTCACGTTTTGCATTGGGTTGATAGCTGCTAGCACCTTTAAACACATCAACTTCTAGATTTGGAACAGGCTTACCATCCATGAGCACTTGTGCTTTAAAAGATTCACCTGCAAACAACTCATTTGGATGAGTGAGGAACTTAAACTCGAAACCTTTGTTGCTCACAGCAGGCACAGCACTTGGTTTGCCTTTAGTGATAAAACTTTCAGCAATATAGGTATTGCTAGTTTGTGCTGTTTTTGCGTTGGCAGGAATTTGGTCTTCAGCAATAAAACGTGGCGGTTGATTGGCTGGTGCTTGAGCTGCTTTTTGCTCTGCATTATTACCTTGTGGCTGCATCGGGTTTGCATTGGCAGGGCGTTGAGGGCGAACACGTAACCAACGACCATCAATCAATGCATATTTGGTTGGGTTGCCTGTCGCATTTTCAGTACGAAGACGATAGGTGCCATCCGTGGTTAAATTGACTTCTGCAATATTGAATTTTTTTAATTCTGCTGCTGCTTTAATGGTTTCGGTTTTTCCTTCGGGCGTTGTCACCTGATAATCAGTTTTAAAGTTGCGACTTGCTACAAAGAATTTTTCAACGGTAATTCCACTTTGGAAGCTAACGCTATCGGCCTTACTGTCGAACACTTCTGGCAATAAAAAAGGGCTTGCTGTATGAGCAAAGCTCAGAGTTGGTAGCGCAGAAAATAGAGCAACAGTGAGTAGATGACGCATGAAGAATTCCTTAAAAGAGAAATAAACAAAAATGCAAAAGATTTGCTACAATTTACTTGATAACGAGTATCAGTTGCAATATTATTTCGATAAAATTTTAATCGTTTTTATGCCATTGGGCAGACAAAGATTAAGAAGTTTTTTATCTCCCAAATGCGTGTCGCAAATGAATCAAATGTTTTTGATTTTATTCAGAATAAAATCATTTCATTTCCATGTTCTTTTGGCTGTAATTCATGTGAGAAGCCGAGCGATTGACTGTGCATAAAGTCAGTAGGTCGGCCGAGTTAAATCTTAGAAAATGGAAGCTTAACGATGTCATCAACGCAACAAATTTTTCGCCCCGTTCTACTCATATTTCGTTTATCTCCGTTGATGGCAGCCATTGCTGTATTTATGTCTCCAGTCACGATAGTTCAGGCCAATGAAACTACTGTAAAAGATGCTCAGACCTTACAAGCACCCATTCAAACACCAAGTTATAGCTTTCATCAAGATCATATTTTAGGAACGTCTTTGGATGTGGTTGTGACCACTGCACATCAAAAAGATGCAGAAAAGGCATTACAGGCAATTCAGAACGAAGTGGCACGATTGGACCAGATTTTATCGGTATGGCGTGATGATAGTGAAATCAGTCAGCTCAATCGTGAACAACAGATCGAAGCTTCCTCTGAACTTTATGAGGTAATTGCTGCTTGTGAACAATGGCGCAGTGCGAGCTGTGGTGGTTTTGATGCACGTTTAGGCCAATTGATTCAGTTATGGGAACAAAGTCATCAGGTACACAATCTGGATGATCAAACGCAAGAAGCTTTATTAAGCCAATTAAAAACTCAAAGTATTGAGTTAAACCCGAAAACCAGACAGATTAAACTCGATTCAGCCATTAAAATTGCACCTGATGCCTATGCCAAAGGCTATGTCATTGATCGTGCCTTGATTGCGGCAAAACAAGCTGTGCCACATTTACAGGGGATTTTGATCGATATTGGTGGCGATATGCGTGTGTGGGGTCAATCACCACAACAAGCGGGCTGGAAAATTGGTATTCAGAATCCAAATGAACGCTTTGATAATACAGCACCAACACAAGTTTTAAATATTAAAGACCAAGCTGTTGCTTTTAGTGGGCAAGGTTATCGTTCGTTGGCAGGCCAATCGCATTTGCTTAATCCGCAAACAGGTATGCCAATTCAAACCGTAGAGCAATGTGTCGTCGTAGGACAATGCGCTGCAGATGCGGATGCTTTGGCAACGGCTTTAACCGCAATGTCGCCTCAGGAAGGCATGCAGCTGATTGAACAATTGGTTGGTTTTGAAGCGCAATTGGTGGCGACTGATGGCAGTCGTTATCAAAGCTCAGGTTGGTCTACACTTTTAGATGCCAATCAACCTGCGATCATGCGACATGTGGCAGCTAATGGTGCAGCAACCGCTTGGCCTAAAGGTTATCAGGCACAAGTTGAAGTGAATATTCCTAAGCTCGCTGTTGATAATTATCGCGCGCCTTATGTTTCAGTATGGGTGACGGATAGCGATAAAAAATTAGTGCGTACCCTTGCGGTTTGGGGTAAAGATGAGAAATGGATCAATTCAAATTATGTGTGGTGGCGTCGCTATGGTCGTCAAATGCCAAACTTGGATGCGGTGGCTAAGCCATCACGCCAACCAGGACAGTACCGTTTAGCTTGGGATGGTAAAGATGAAGCTGGTAAAGCTGTCGATGCAGGTAAATATTTAATCCATATTGAGACCTCTCGTGAGCATGGTGATCATTCATACCAAAGTTTTGAATTAGAAGTCGGGCCGAAAGCGGTAACAAAAACACTTCCTGCACAGGCAGAAATTGGTACGCTGAAACTAAACTTCCAACGTGGTGCTTAATTAAAAGCCCTACTTATTTACGAGGCTTATCTCTTGTATCAACGCCGTGATTTTTACCGCCATGCACGCTATGTGCATGGCTGGCTCTCTGCATTTGCTTTCATCGTACTGATTTTTTTTGCTGCCACAGGACTATTACTGAATAATCCCGATTGGTTTAAATCACCCAACGATGAACAAATTGTAAAACTCACTTTACCTGCTGCTTTTGTCAGTGCCATCCAAAAACAAGAGAATCCAACTCCGGCGATTCTGGATTTTGTTCGAGACAAGCAGCCGCTGATTGGGCGTTATAAAAGCAGTGAAGTGATGGATGGGGAGGTGATGATTCGTTTAGAGAGTCCTGCGGGTTCAACAGATCTCTGGGTGTTGATGGATGAAGGTCAAGTTGAAATTACCCAAAAACCAGCAAGCACTGTTTCATTGCTCAATGATTTACATCGCGGTAAAAATGTCGGTGCAACATGGCATTGGCTCATTGATATTAGTGCGATCATCATCATTTTATTGTCCTTGGCGGGCTATATTTTATTTTTAACCATTAAAACCCGTTTAATTACGCATTTGCTGCTCACAGCAGGCAGTTTAGCGGCAATTATTTTACTCATTTGGTTTGCCATTTAAGGGGACATCATGACTCAGGCTGTGCTGATCGTTATTGCTATATTGGCAATATTATTGAGTCTGCATCTTTTTGTGATTGTGTGGCTATATTGGCAGCAAAGAAATTCAAAATCACTGCTGCAATCGCATCCTGCTTATTTGGTGGTCTATGCCAGTCAGTCTGGACATGCCGAAATCTGGGCGAGACACACCGCTGAGCAATTACGTTTAGTTGATGATCAGATTGCGGTCAGAAATATTCAAGATCTAAGTCTCCATGATTTAAGCGAGCAACAACGGATTCTATGGGTGGTCAGTACTTATGGTGAAGGGGATGCGCCGGATAGTGCACAATCCTTTATCAATAAAGCTTTTACTCAAGGCCTAGATTTATCCCATCTATCTTTTGCAATCTTGGCATTGGGAGATCGGCGCTATGCTCACTTCTGTCAGTTTGGGCAGCGACTGGAACAATGGTTAGTTCAACAACAGGCGCAGGCTTTATTTAATACGGTTTTAGTAGATCAAATGAATAGCCGTGATTTAGAACAATGGTTGAATGGGTTAGAGCAGCTAACTTCAATGCAGTTCAGTGATTTAACCCATTCTGAACAGAGGCTGCAATTAAAGTTTGCGCATCGGCAGTGCTTAAATAAAGGTAGTATCGGTGAACCCATTTATAAAGTTCAATTGATTGGTGATGAGGACTTGGTTTGGTCATCAGGTGATATTTTAGAGATTCAATGCGAAAACAATTTGGATGATGTTGAGGCATTTTTGCAATCACAGCAACAGCCCATCAATGCTAAGTTGATCGCTCAATTAAGCACGCTGAATTTAAGAAAATTACCGAGCAAAGCAGAGCAGTCTTTTCAGCAATGGTTAACACAATTTGAGCGCTTACCTAAGCGTGAGTATTCGATTGCCAGCTTGGCTGAAAACGGCTTTATTGAATTGGTGGTCAGACAGCAACGTACGGCAACAGGTTTAGGCTTGGGTTCGGGCTGGTTGACACAAGGCTTGCAGCAAGACCAAATCTTACAAGCTCATATTCGTCATAATCCAAGTTTTCATTTGCCGCATGATGCACGACCTTTGATCTTGATTGGTAATGGTACGGGGATTGCGGGTTTGCTGGCACATCTACGTCAGAGAGAGCATTGGGGTTATAAACAAAACTGGCTGATTTTTGGTGAAAGACAGCAGCAATTTGATCATCTTTATCAGACGGAAATTCATTATTGGCAACAGCATGGTTTTCTTGATCAAGTTGACTATGCATTTTCCCGTGATCAAGCCGAAAAAATCTATGTACAAGATTGTTTAAAAGCACAATCCACTCGATTACAGACTTGGGTTGCACAGGGCGCAGCAATTTATGTCTGTGGTAGCCTTAAGGGTATGGCGGGTGGCGTTGATCATGCCTTAAAAGAGATTTTAGGTCTTGATTTGCTGGAGCAGCTTAAACAACAACAGCGTTATCAACGCGATGTGTATTAATCGGATTCAGCTAGAACCAGTGCTTTAATCTTGCTGGCTTTTTCAAAATGATCCAGTCGATGCTCCATAATCCACCATTTAGCAGCCTCCATGAGAAGTTCAGGATCATCATTTTTATTGGCAAAGAAAGCATAAAATGAAAGTCCGACATTGTTGCCTTTCTTGGCCATTTTTTCATCGCAGATATGAACGATCTTCGCTTTTAATTCGGTTTTCATCTTGTTTTTAAGTGGTTAATCAGAATTTGGTGCAGATCATAGCATCCTAAACCTAAGTGATTGTCATCATTTAGTTTTAATATTTGTTTTGAAATTAAAAAAGTCAGCTTGAGCTAAGCTGACTTTCGGTACTTCAATCATTTTAAAGCGCAAGAAAATTAGAATTTTTTCTCAAGGCTGAACTGTAATGATGGAATGCTTTCATTGGTTCTCGCCTGATATAAGCTGCCATCTGTTTGATTGGTGAGGCGTTCCTTATAATGGGTACTCAAGACGTTATTGAGATTAAGACTCGCTGCCCAGCCATGACTAAAGCGTTTGGTTGCGCTCAAATCTAAACTAAAACGTTCATTGGTGGTGCGATCATAGGGTTGACCATCTAAGGCGCGGGTAAATTCAGGCGTGTAACTGACGTTCACGCTGGTTGAGAGTTGCCATGGTTTATAGCTATAGGATAAGCCCGCACTAGTATTATAAGGTGCAACATCACTGGCTAAGCGTTCACGGTGTTGCCCATCTTCGATTTTGGCACGAACTGTTGACACTTGCCCATTGAGCATAAACGCATGTCCAGCTTCGGTTTGTTTGAGTGCATAGCGTCCAGACAACTCAACGCCATAAGTGGTCGCTTGATCTTGGTTTTGTGGGCGCTCCACATAACGTGTGCCTTCAAGTGCGATGACTTTCTCGATGTAATCTTTAATTTCACGATGATAGGCCGTAACACTCACACCACCACTCGCAGAATCATAGGCAAGGGTGGATTCAGCTGCACGGATTTTTTCTGGTTTTAGGTTTGGATTGCCACCACGATCAGGATTATTCAAGCTACCTGCATCACTGTCTGTAGAGACAGTCACGTTCGGAACCAGTCGATCGGTATTTGGGCTTTTAAATGCTTGGCTCAAGTTAGTTTGAATTGACCATTGCTCAGTGAGGTCAAAACGATAAGCCAAAACTGGACTTAAATGTTGATCTTGATAATCAACCAAGCCTGAACGATTCAGCCATTCCTGACGCGCACCTAAAGTCACCGTTTGGCGGTCTGTAAAACGCCAGCTACCTTCACCATAAACAGCATAACGTTGCTCATCCAGACTTTTGCTGACATTACTATCGAGTTCATTACTGCGAGTATCAAAACCAAATTTAATCTGACGGTCTTTATCTAATTTACGGACCCCATCATAGGCAAGACCGTACTCATTTACTGTTTCATCGGTATAAATTGTGTTTTGTGGCGAGCGGGTGAGCTGTGTTTCTGTCTGACGTTCAACAGACAAGCGGATTTTATCACTCAGATCTTTGTCTTTACGTTCATAACGCGTGTTTAAGCGAATACTATCGTTCTTGTCATCTTGAGTCTGATTGGATGAATAGCCATCCATTTTAATATTGCGATAGAACAATTCTGCAATCAACTTTTGTTGATCATCGAGATCGTATTGCAAACGGGGCGAAAACATCTGCATGGTACGGTTTACGGTACGGAGTTGTTCTCGTGTTCCAGTTGCTGTTTCAGTTTTGGTGATCGAGGTGTTGTCCATCCACATTTGATTGGCAGAGACACTATAAGACCACTGGTTTTCACGACCGTCTGCTTGAATGTTGATTTGCTTGCGTTCAGATTGTTGTTCACCGCTATCGCGTAAGCCATAGCCGAGCTTCACTGAGCCATTTAAGCGGGTATCTAGAGGTTCTTTTAAAATGATATTGATTACCGCTGAGGATGCAACAGAGGCTTGGGCAACGCTGGGTTGTTTGACCACTTCAATACGTTCAATCATTTCAGGTGTAATGGTATCAATAACCGACATACCACCACGTGGGCCACCTTGCACGGGCTCGCCATTGACCAAAAATGTGGGTGCGCCGCCACCACGAAAACGCATGCCCGAAGCGCCACCACCGCCGCGTGGTCCTTGGCCAAAACTTGGTATCTGGAAACCAGCAGCACGACGCAAAGCATCCATAACCGACTGGTCGCCATATTGCAGCATTTCTTCTTGAGTAATGATGGTTTTAGGTACAGCACTAATATCATCATCTTTGGCTTTTTGAGGTTCTGCTGAAGCTTTGAATGAAAGGGTAGGTAGAACCTGAGTACTTGATTCAGATACCGTGGAAGCGGGAGTCTCACTTTGGGGTTCGGTAGCATAAATTGATGCACTTATACTGAGTAAAGCTGAGCTGAGTACACTCAGTTTTCCATAACACGTAGAAATTTTCATTATCAAACCCCAAAAATGATCAAATTATTTTCTGTGTAGCCTAATGTAAAATTGTGTAGAAAAATGGAATTTATTCCTAAGAACTCAAAGATTTAAAAATTATTTTCAGAATTGTCTTTGAAGGTGAAAATGAAGCATAAATTTTAAATGAATAATAAATGGCCTGTTTAGTTAAAAATTAATGCAAAAAATGATGAAAATGAGAATGATTTTTATTAAAATTGTAGCGTTTTTTTGTTTTTAATATTTTTTTAATTTTTGTCTGAGTTTTTTGAGAAATTTTATGCGTTCTTTACCCTTAAATATGCATCACAAGCCTATTTTCAAATTTAGCTTGTTAACCATGATGCTGTTGCAAGCACAGTATGCTTTTGCCAATGAGGCTCCAACACCAACAGCAGTGATGCCAACCATTAAGATCGAAGCAATGAGCGAGCTTGATCCGATCAAAAGTTATATCGATTATGATCAGGCAAGTGTGACCCGAAATGGTCTTAAGAAAAAAGATATTCCACAGACCATCGATACCATTGATGTGCAAAAATATAAAATTTATGGCGCCAATGATCTGAGTATCATGCTACAGGGGACACCAGGTGTATCAACCAGTTATGACATGCGCGGTGACGGGATTAACTTAAGAGGATTTAATGCAGATACAGGCGATATTTATCGTGATGGTATTCGTGAAAGCGGTCAGGTTCGCCGTAGCACAGCAAATATCGAACGTATTGAAATCTTAAAAGGCCCTGCGTCGGTTCTATATGGTCGTAGTTCGGGTGGTGGCGTAATCAATATGGTGAGTAAATTCGCCAATTTTGATTCAAAAAGCTCGGTGGGTATCTACGGTGGTTCATATGATAACTATGGAACAACAGTAGATTTCAATCAAGTGCTCACAGATAACGTTGCTGTACGTTTAACTGGAGAATATGGAGAGTCAGATAGTTTCCGTTCAGGCATTGAAAATAAAATCGAAATGCTTTCACCAAGTTTTACTTATAAAAATGATGAGGGTTTAACTTGGACCATGCAATATACCTACGATAAATTACATCGTGTGCCGGATCGTGGACCATCTTATACAGCACTTCCGAAGGGAACCTCGATTAAAACAGGTTTTGCCCAAGATGGAGACTATGTAAATGATGTTTTACAAGTTGCGCGTTCTGACCTGAATTACGAGTTTGCACCAAATTGGAATTTTCATTGGGCACTAAGTTATCGTCAAGCAGAGCAAAACTTTGATCACTTTTATGCGGGTGGATTATGTGCGACAGAAAGTACAACGGTAACTAATGCTGGAACATGTAAAGGCCATGTCGGTGATATCTCACAAATTTATTATTGGCAGAAAACCGATAATAAAACCACTAGCAATACTTTTGATATCCGTGGTGAGTTTGATACAGGCAGTATTAAACATAATTTATTGGTTGGTGCAGACTGGACTTATGAACAACGTGAGCCGCTTTTAGCCAATAAGAAAGATGGTGGTGCTATCTATGGCTATGTAAATCCGTTAACTGGTGAGCGCAGCAGTTCTAGAGGTTCGGGTAACTTAATATTAAATACACATAACTATAACCAAGGTGAAGGTTATGGTGTATTCATCCAAGACCTCATTAGTTTTAATGATTATTTTAAAGTCATGTTGGGTGGTCGTTATGACTATTATCAATCTGAAACCACCAACCGTTTAAAATCACGTGAGTCTCTGGACTATCATCGTCGTATTGATGGTGAGAGCTTTAGCCCAAATATAGGTTTTATTTGGCAACCTGTAGAAAGTCAGAGCTTTTATGCCTCTTATAGTAAAAGCTTCGCGCCATTTGGTGGGCGAGTGGGAGTAAGTGTTGTTTCAGCAAATACAGATGTAGATACATTTGATGCTAAACCACAATACAATGAACAATACGAAGTTGGTATAAAAAGTGATTGGCTGAATGATCGTTTAAATACCCAGCTTTCTGTATTTGACATCCGTAAGAACAATATCCGTTACCAGCCAAACCCAGATGAGCCAGAAAAGTGGGCTGTTGGTGCGCAGCACCAGTCCAAGGGGATTGAATTTAGCTTTATTGGACGTGCTTTAGATAATCTGTTTGTACGTGGTGGTTATAGCTATATGGACACGGAGGTTTCTAAAGATCCCAAGCCACAAAATGTTGGAAAAGAGTTAAATAATACGCCTCACCATACTGGTAATCTCTTTGTTCGTTATCTACCAACAGATAAGATTTATGGTGAAGTGGGGGCAACTTATGTCGGTGATGCCAAAATTTATCCAAACGGAAACCTAGATAGAGAACCAACTGACTTTGCTGGGTTTACTCGACTAGATGCTGCGATTGGCTATAGTGCAGATCCTTGGAACATTACATTCGCTGTCAATAATGTGACCAATAAAGAATATTGGCGTTCAGAGTCAATGCCAGGTACACCACGCAACTTCTTGGTGCGTTTGAACTACCAGTTCTAATCTAAACACGTTAATGTGACTTTAAGCACTTTTGTCTAGACAAAAGTGCTTTCTTGTTTTTAGCTGCTGAAAATGAACAGTTTTTTCTGTTATAAAGATATAGTTTATATCTATCTTATTGAATTATATAAAATGTCATTGCTAAAAAAACTGGAATATTCTAATATTTGATTGAGTGAAAATTAAGCAAAAAACTTATTAGAATAACTGTATAATTGTGATGTGGTTATCATTTGTGATTTTAATATGCGTTTTTGTTCTCCTTTTCAGTCTTTTTTGTTAGCATTAAAGAAAACTTTATAATAGAGATAATAATAATGAAGATTAAGATTGCAATCGCTTTGGCTTTTTCTGTATTTATTTTGGGTTATGTCACCTATGTTGATGCCCAAACCAAGAAACGCCAAGAGCTAATGAAAATTGTTCAAGATGCCGAAAACAGCTTGAATACGATACAGCATAATCAACATACGCATTTATCCTCTTATCAGCGTAATCAGTAGTTTTATGTGCCAATAAAGAGCATTGCTGATTCAATCATCTGAGTTTGATCGTGAAATACGCTTTTTTTGTATTGTGATACTCAAGTTTTGAGTAGAATCTGTTAAAATATTTACCATTAAATAAAAAGCTGCATGTTGATATGCGGCTTTTTACGTTTTGATATCGGAATCGAATTTATACATATCTTCTGTGTAACAAGCGCAAAGCTGGCATATAGATTGCTTTTAGCCTTGTATACCTTTTTGTGTACATTCAAAAAAGATTGCAAACACAAACGTATAGATTTCATATTCTACGATCTTAGATTTCAACAGGTGCTATGTTATGACAACGCCTAATGCTTCGGCTGGTTTGTTAGAACGCTTATTTAAGCTGAGCGAAAACAAAACCAACTTTAGAACGGAAGTTCTAGCAGGTGTAACTACATTCTTGACGATGTGTTACATCATCATTGTAAACCCACTCATTCTTTCTGAAACTGGCATGGATCATGGTGCTGTGTTTGTTGCAACCTGTTTGGCTGCGGCAATTGGGTGTTTGGTCATGGGGATTATTGCGAACTATCCAATCGCACTTGCACCTGGAATGGGCTTAAATGCTTATTTTACCTATTCTGTTTGTTTAGGCATGGGCGTGCCTTGGCAAACTGCTTTAGCTGCAGTTTTTGTGTCAGGGTTGGTTTTCCTTGCAATTAGCTTCTTTAAAATTCGTGAAGCAATTGTCAATGCAATTCCAATGTCTCTGAAATTTGCAATTGGTGGTGGTATTGGTTTATTCCTTGCTTTAATTGCACTGAAAAATGCAGGCATTATTGTTGATAATCCAGCGACCTTGGTTGGTCTAGGCGATATCAAACAGCCAACAGTCTTATTGGCCTTATTTGGTTTTTTAATGATAGTAGTTTTGCATCAGTTTAAAGTACGTGGTGCGATCATTCTTAGTATTCTGGTTGTGACTGCGATTGCAACTGCAATGGGCTTGAATGAGTTCAAGGGTGTTGTCGGTCAAGTTCCTTCTCTAGCACCTACCTTTATGCAAATGGACTTCGAAGGTCTATTTACCGCCAGTATGGTTGGGGTGATTTTCGTCTTCTTTATTGTCGATTTATTTGACAGTACAGGTACCTTAGTTGGTGTGTCACATCGCGCAGGCCTGCTTCAAGATGGTAAATTACCACGTTTGAAGAAGGCATTATTTGCAGATTCAACTGCAATCGTAGCGGGTGCTGCTTTAGGTACATCGTCAACTACACCTTATATTGAATCAGCTTCAGGTGTTGCGGCAGGTGGACGTACGGGTTTAACCGCAGTCGTTGTTGCATTCCTATTCATTGGTTGCTTGTTCTTGGCACCATTGGCTCAATCAGTTCCAGGTTTTGCAACAGCACCCGCATTGTTATTTATTGGTGTGTTGATGATCCAAGGGATCACACATATCGATTGGGATGATATTACTGAAGCTGTTCCTGCCTTTTTAACCATCGTATTTATGCCATTTACCTATTCAATTGCAGATGGTATCGCGATGGGCTTTATCAGCTATGCATTGGTGAAACTACTGACAGGAAAAGCAAAGACAGTTCCTTATATGGTTTGGATTATTGCGGCACTGTGGGTGTTTAAATTTGTTGCATTTGGCGGCTAAGCAAATCGTTATTATTATTTTATCATTCTCTTTGTGAGCTGTTTGAATAACAGCTCTTTCTGTGAAGAGAGCCTAAAAGGGCGTTATTTCGATAACACCCTTTTTTCTTTAGACGTGGAGTTAATATGAATCAAATCGAGCTGATTCGTGCTTTACCCAAAGCCGAATTGCATGTGCATATTGAAGGGACTTTTGAACCAGAACTGATGTTTGCAATTGCACAGCGTAATCAGATTCAGATTCCCTATCAGTCGGTTGAAGAAGTGAAGCAAGCGTATAACTTCCATAATCTTCAATCTTTCTTAGATATTTATTATGCGGGCGCAAATGTGCTGGTGCTTGAACAAGATTTTTATGATCTTGCTTGGGCATATTTCGAGAAATGTGCTGAAGATCGTGTGGTACATACCGAAATGTTCTTCGACCCACAAACGCATACTGAACGTGGGGTTGAATTTGCAACTGTGTTGGCTGGCTTAAAACGTGCCTGTACAGATGCACAAGCAAAGCTAGGAATTAGTTCTCAGTTGATCATGTGTTTCTTGCGTCATTTAAGTGAAGAAAAAGCATTTGAAACGCTTGAGCAAGCATTGCCATTCAAAGATGACATTATTGCGATCGGTTTAGACTCAAGCGAAGTTGGACATCCTCCAGCAAAATTTGAGCGTGTATTTGCTAAAGCCCGTGAAGCTGGTTTCTTGATCGTGGCACATGCGGGTGAAGAAGGCCCACCAGAATATATTTGGGAAGCTTTAGACTTGTTAAAAGTAAACCGTATTGATCATGGTGTGCGTTCTGAAGAAGATGAGCGCTTAATGGCGCGTTTAATCGCTGAGAAAATGCCTTTAACAGTTTGTCCTTTAAGTAACTTAAAGCTTTGTGTTGTAAAAGACATGGGTGAGCACAACATCCGCCGTTTATTGCAGCAGGGCGTACATGTTACTGTGAACTCAGATGATCCTTCATATTTCGGTGGTTATATGAATGATAACTTTGTGGCGATTCAGCAAGCTTTGGATTTAAGCAATGATGAATTAAAGCAACTGGCAATCAACTCTTTTGAAGCTTCATTCATTTCGGATGAAGAAAAGCAAAAGTGGATTGCAGAAGTGAAAAAGATCTAAATTAAAAAAACCGCGTAAAGCGGTTTTTTTATATCTGAAGAATTATTTGGGCTGGCGTAGCATACTGAGCAAGACATTATCTTTATCAATCAGATGATGTTTGATGGCAGCCAAAGCATGTCCGGCAACGAGTAGGCCAGCGAACCATGAAAGATAAATATGTAGAGGTTTAACAATTGCTAGTAATTCTGGATTGTCTTGTACTAAACGTGGAATTTCGAATAAATATAAAACTGGAGCAGGGTGGCCAGCACTCCAACTAAATAAACAGCCAGTAATTGGCAACGCTAATAACATTAAATAAAGGAATAAATGTCCAACATGCGCCAACATTTTCATCAGCGGCGACATGGTGTTTGGTAGTTCAGGTACAGGGTGGGTATAGCGCCAAAAAATACGGATAACGACTAAGAAGATAATGGTGGTTGCTATATTTTTATGTAGGGTAATGACGGTTCCTTTGAAACTCCCATCGGCATCGTAGCTAAGAAAATTACCACTATAAAAACCGATAAGCCACGCAATGATAAAAATAGCAGCCATGAGCCAATGTAAAACTTGCGCAGTGCGTGTGTAATATTGTGCTGAGGTTGGCATCGCAACATCCTAGCTGTGATATGAGTTCTTTGATTTTAAATAGCGCTTTTTCCTACTCATACAGTGTAAATGTAACGGAGCGTTTTATGAGTGGAACGTTGTAGTACTTATAAATCATTTATCATTGTTATATTATGTAAAGATAGCACAGGGTCATATCATAAAACGTGTCATTTAGGCACAATACGCCTGCCAAAATTTAGATACGGAATAGAAATCATGAAAAAGTTGGTACTTATTGTAGCTCCTGCTGTTTTAGCTTTAACAGGCTGTGTTACTCCAGATGGAAATAACTCAGTGGGTACAACTTCACAACAGTTAGGCATGGCTGCATTGAAAGTTGCTGTAAATGCGAAATGTATTAATGAAATTAATACGCTGCCAGCGTGGAAAACAGCGACACGTGTAATGACCGCAGAACAACGTGAAAATATTCAAACTGAAGTTTGTGGCTGTGTTAGTGAAAAAGCACCAAATAGCGTAACAGCAGTAGAATTGGCTACCGCAGCTATTGATCCAACAGCACGCGCGACGATTGTGACTCAAGTGGTTTCTCAAACTGTAAATGCATGTGTGGCTGAAACTTTCAAGAAAGCGGGTTAATAAGATAAGGCTGAGTCATCGGCCTTTAGAGATTTTATATGAGAGTTGCTGGTGTAGATGAGGCTGGGCGAGGACCATTAGTGGGTTCTGTTGTTGCTGCCGCAGTCATTTTAGATCCGAATAATCCGATTGAGGGTTTAAATGATTCTAAAAAGTTAACCGAAAAAAAACGGGAAAAGCTGTTCTTGGAGATTCAAGAAAAAGCTTTAGCTTGGTCAATTGCTGAAGCAAGCCATGCTGAAATTGATGAATTGAATATTTTGCAAGCCACTTTTCTTGCAATGCGTCGTGCAGTAGAGGGATTAGCGGCTTCTCCTGCAAAAGTAATTGTAGATGGTAACCAGATTCCAAAAGGAATTACCATTCCGTGTGAGGCGATTGTGGGGGGGGATGCTAGCCATGCAGAAATTAGTGCGGCCAGTATTCTAGCGAAAGTGACCCGTGACCGTCAGATGCATGAGTTAGATCAGCAATATCCTGACTATGGGTTTGCTAAACACAAAGGTTATCCAACTAAAGCACATTTTGAAGCGATTGCGGCTCATGGTGTCATTGATCAACACCGCCGTAGTTATGCGCCTGTCAAGAAAGCTTTAGGGCTGTAAAAACAATTAAAGCGACTAATTTTAGTCGCTTTAATCATTCGAGAAGAATGCGGCATATTAACGATTGAAGTTATTATGTTGAGAAAAATCATTATTCTCTTCTTCATAAGAATGTTGATAATCTTGATCAAGATGTTGCAGATGCTCATGCATGGCACGTTCATGTTGGATACGTTGGTAAATTTCCTCACGATGCACAGAAACTTCTTTTGGAGCATTTACACCAATACGCACCTGATTGCCTTTTACGCCAAGCACAGTAACACTGACTTGATCCCCAATCATTAATGTTTCTCCGACACGACGGGTCAGAATCAGCATGTTTATCTCCTTGCTAAACGCTTAAACTTGCGACAGGGAATTCATTGTTTGAAAGCACAGCCTAATATACAGAAAACTCTAACAGAAATATGTAAAAAACATTTTTTTTCGTAAGTTCTGTGAGAGTCTTTTTAAAAACCTCAAGGCTAATATAACAGAGCCACTATAAGAAAAACTATAGTGGCTCTGTTTTTTTTCTTATTTACTTGCGAGTAAATATGTTTAAGCAGCTATTAATTAAGCACGTGCACTGCTTTCGCCGTGTTCACGATCTAGGCCAAAAGCTGTATGTAAACAACGAACTGCCAATTCTAAATAGTTTTCTTCGATGATCACAGAAACTTTGATTTCTGATGTAGAAATCATGAGAATATTAATGCTTTCTTCAGCTAATGCAGTAAACATTTTGCTCGCTACACCTGCGTGAGAACGCATACCAACACCTACGATTGACACTTTTACGATGTCATCACGCGTCACAACTTCACAACCTTCGATGCTGTTTGCAGTTTGTTCTAAAATTGCTTTTGCTTTCGCCAAGTCGTTACGATTCACGGTAAAAGTAAAATCTGTTGTACCGTCTTCTTCAACATTCTGGATAATCATATCCACTTCGATGTTGGCATTGCTGATCGGTGATAAGATTTTAGATGCGATACCTGGTTCGTCAGGAACACCTAAAATAGTGAGTTTTGCTTCGTCACGGTTAAATGCAATACCTGCGATGATTGGTTGTTCCATATCGTCTTCCGCCTCAGTCGTAATTAGTGTACCTACGTTTTGTTTGAAATCTTCATCAAATGCGCCATCATTATCGTTATCAAAGCTTGATAATACACGTAATGGCACCTGATATTTGCCTGCGAATTCAACAGAGCGAATTTGTAAAACTTTCGAACCTAAAGATGCCATTTCTAGCATTTCTTCAAAAGAAATACGGTCAACTTTCTTTGCTTTAGGCGCTACACGAGGGTCAGTGGTATAAACACCGTCTACATCGGTATAAATCTGGCATTCATCTGCTTTTAGTGCTGCTGCAAGTGCAACGCCTGAAGTATCTGAACCACCGCGACCTAAAGTTGTGATATTGCCATTGGCATCATAACCTTGGAAACCGGCAACGACGATGACACGACCAGCATCTAGATCAGCGGTCATTACATCAGTATCAATGGATTCAATACGTGCTTTGGTAAACGCGCTGTCAGTTTTGATACCAACTTGACGACCTGTATATGATTTAGCTTCTACACCAATAGAATTAAGTGCCATAGCTAACATGGAAATCGTTACTTGTTCACCCGTTGACACCATTTGATCTAATTCGCGTGGGTCAGGGGTGCTAGTAATGGCTTTGGCAAGCGCAAGTAAGCGGTTAGTTTCACCACTCATTGCTGATACAACCACGACCACCTTGTGACCATGATCATGCCAACGCTTGACACGATGAGCAACATTTAAAATGCGCTCAGGAGTACCCATAGAGGTACCGCCATATTTTTGAACGATTAAAGCCATAGTTGTTCCATATAAGCCATGACCCTGAGAGGCATCAGGGTCAGTTACACAAAAGTGAAGTCTTTATTATTGCGCAAGCCAAGCAGGTAATGCTGCGATGACTTGATCAAACTTCTCGTTAAGTGGCGCGCCACCTTGTGCTAAGTCAGGTTTACCACCACCTTTACCGCCCAGCTCTTGAGCCAAGTGTTTGATGATGTCACCTGCTTTTAGAGTTGCAGCGTATTGTTTAGCGACGGAAGCGATTAAACTCACTTTATCACCTTCAACACCAGCTAAAATAATGACTGCATCTTCTAATTTTGATTTTACGCTGTCATGAAGATTGCGTAATGATTTGGCATCTAAACCTTTTACCGATGTGATAAGCGTTTGACGACCCGCAATTTCTGTGACTTGATCTAAAAGCTCAGCCGCTTGGAAGCTCGCTAATTTTTGATTCAATTGTTCGATTTGCTTTTGTAGGCTAGAAGCAGTTTCAACAATTGCTTCAACTTTCTCTACAGTTTGGTCTTTTTGCGCTTTCAACAAACCGTTAATGATTTGGATATCTGTTTCTGCTTTTTGAACCACTTCAAGCGCTTTGGTGCCAGTCACGGCTTCAATACGACGAACGCCCGCAGCAACACCACCTTCAGAAGTGATTTTAAATAGACCAATATCACCCGTGCGCTTAACGTGAATACCACCACAAAGTTCGATAGAGAAGTTTTTTTCTTCAATAATAGAACCCATAGAAAGTACGCGAACTTCTTCGCCATACTTCTCACCGAACAGCATCATTGCGCCTTTGGCTTTTGCTGATTCAATATCAAGTAATTCAGTTGTTACAGGGCTGTTCGCAATGACTTCGGCATTGACTAAACGCTCAATCTGTTGCAATTGTTCAAACGAAACAGGTTGGTCGTTGGCAAAGTCAAAACGTAAAATATCGCTGGCAACCAAAGAACCTTTTTGTTGTACATGCTCACCAAGAATCTGACGTAAAGCCGCATGTAGAAGGTGAGTCGCTGAGTGATTACGCGCTGTTGCTGCACGAATGTCTGCTTTAACCGTTGCTTCAACATTTTGAGTGGCTTTGAGGCTACCCATGGTCACGATACCTTGATGGACAAATGCACCACCAGATTTTTTAGTATCTTGAACTTCAAAAATACCAGTATCGTTTTTGAAGATACCTGTATCACCGATTTGACCACCGCTTTCTGCATAGAAAGGGGTTTGGTTCAATACGATCAGTGCTTCGTCACCTTCGTTGATTTCATCAACTTGCACGCCATCTTTATAGATCGCAACGATTTGACCTTGGCCTTGAGTCGCTTCATAACCATCAAATTGAGTTTCGCCTTCAACTTTGACAATGCTGTTGTAGTCAACTGCAAATTTACCTGCATCACGTGCACGTTGGCGTTGCGCAGCCATTTCAACTTCGAAGCCGGCTTCGTCAATGGTAAGATCACGTTCACGTGCGATATCAGCGGTTAAGTCAGTCGGGAAGCCGTAAGTATCGTATAGTTTAAATACGGTTTCACCAGCAATCACATTGCCTTTCAGTTGTGCTAATTCACCTTCTAACAACTTCAAGCCTTGCTCAAGTGTTTTCGCGAATTGCTCTTCTTCTTTAAGAAGCTGTGCTTCGATGCGTGCTTGCTGCGCTGCAAGTTCAGGATAGGCATCGCCCATGACTTCAATTAGCGGTTGTAACATCTTATAGAAGAATGAACCTGTTGCACCTAACTTGTTACCATGACGCACGGCACGACGAATAATACGACGTAGCACATAACCACGACCTTCATTTGAAGGGTTAACACCGTCAGCAATCAAGAATGAGCATGAACGCGCATGGTCAGCAATCACTTTTAACGATGCAGGATATTCAACTGGTTTATTTTGTGCTTTTGCTTCAGCTTCAATGGCAGTGGTATCTAAACCAATGATTTCAGCAGCAGCTTTTAATAAGTGTTGAAACAGGTCAATTTCATAGTTTGAATTGACATGTTGTAGTACAGCCGAAATACGCTCCAAGCCCATACCTGTATCAACAGAAGGTGCTGGAAGAGGGTGCATGACACCATCAGCAGTACGATTGAACTGCATGAAAACGTTGTTCCAGATTTCGATGAAACGATCACCATCTTCTTCTGGTGTGCCTGGTAAGCCACCCCAGATATGGTCACCATGGTCATAGAAAATTTCAGAACAAGGACCACAAGGACCTGTATCACCCATTGCCCAGAAGTTATCTGATGCGTATTGGCCACCTTTGTTATCGCCAATACGGATAATACGTTCAGCATCGATACCAATTTCTTTGTTCCAGATATCAAATGCTTCATCATCGGTATGATAAACCGTGACATATAAACGATCTTTCGGTAAGCCTAACCACTGTTCGCTGGTCAAAAATTCCCAAGCAAATTTCAGTGCATTTTGTTTGAAATAATCACCGAAAGAGAAGTTGCCTAACATTTCAAAGAAAGTGTGGTGACGTGCGGTATAACCTACGTTGTCGAGGTCATTATGCTTACCGCCGGCACGGACACATTTTTGAGATGAAACAGCACGAACATAGTCGCGCTTTTCTAAACCTA
Organism: Acinetobacter sp. 102; assembly: GCF_037028485.1. Classification (NCBI taxonomy): domain Bacteria; kingdom Pseudomonadati; phylum Pseudomonadota; class Gammaproteobacteria; order Moraxellales; family Moraxellaceae; genus Acinetobacter; species Acinetobacter sp. 102. The sequence goes on along the minus strand of NZ_JAZEZK010000010.1, from coordinate 87,383 downwards.
AGAAACAATCTTTAAACTGGTTCATACCAGCATTGGTAAACAGCAAAGTTGGGTCGTTGGCGGGAACGAGAGAACTCGAAGCGACACGTGTATGCCCTTGCGATTCGAAATAACGCAAAAATGCTTCACGGATTTCAGCTGATGTCATAAAGCGAGTACTCACAACCAAGACACTCCATAATTTTGAATTTGGCTATATGCAACAAGGTACGTTGTGTCTAACGTTCTACAATCGAACCCAGTGCGTGGCATAGATTTTAAAAGTGCTAAATTATAACGGAAAATACCTGCCTCACCAACGATTTTACAAGCAATATCATATAAAACTGTGTTTAAGCTAAAAATCTATATTCAACAATGTGCTTGATGTTTTACCATATAGCATAGAAAAGATGATGTTTTGATGAATAAGGACCCTACATGCAACGTATCGCTATCAATGGATTTGGTCGAATTGGTCGGAATGTATTACGTGCGTGGTTTGAGAGTCCTAAGCAATTTCAGTTTGATATTGTTGCCATTAATGACATCGCAGATGTGCAGACCTTGGTGCATTTGTTCAAATACGATACCACGCATGGTCGTTTTGCAGGTCAAGTTGAAATTCAAATTGAAAATCAACATATTTTTTTGAATATCCAGTCCAATCAGCGTCAGTTAAAACTACAGGTTTTTAAGCAGGCTCAGCCAGAATTATTGCCTTGGGCTGACTTAGATATTGATGTGGTGCTTGAATGTACCGGTTTATTCCGTTCACGTGCTGATGCTACACGCCATGTTGAGGCAGGTGCAAAGCGTGTGATTATTGGTGCTGCACCTTTTGATTCTGTGGATGCGGCGATTGTCTATGGTGTTAATCATAATGACGTAAAGGCCACAGATCAAATCATCTCCAGTGTCTCATGTACCACACAGGCCTTAGTGCCGTTGGTTAAAATTATTGATGATGCCTTTGGTATTGATACCGCATTAATGACAGAAATCCATGCGGTCACAGCCGATCAATCGGTTTTGGATCACGCGCATCGGGATTTACGTCGTGCACGTGCATCTGGGCAAAATATTATTCCAACCACATCAAGTGCCTTGGGTGCATTGAAACAAGTCATGCCGAAAATGGAAGATCGGATCAATGGCTATTCCATTCGTGTACCGACCATTAATGTGGCTGCCATTGATCTCACTTTTGTTTCGCATTCACCGATTACTGTGCATAAAATCAATGAAGTTTTGAGCAAGGCGGCGCAATATGATTATGCGCAGATCATGCAAGTGACAGATGAAGATCTGGTTTCTAGTGACTTTAATCATTCGCCTTATTCTCTGATTGTGGATTTAACTCAAACCATGGTGGTGGGACATCAAGCGAAAGTTTTTGCGTGGTATGATAATGAATGGGGATATGCAAATCGCTTACTCGATTTGTGTGAAACTTTTTGTGATTAATGATTTAAATAATATAAAAATTAATTCGGAGTAGTGAATGACATTGATGTTGATTTGGGGATTAATTGCTATTTTATTGGCGGCGGTTGTATTTTTATTCTGGCTGCAGTTTAAAAATGTAGATGTACCAAACCAAGATGTTCAAGTTTTGCAACTTGAAGAAAAAGTTGTGCATTTAGAATTACATCTAAAAAAGAGTTTGGAAATCATGCAGGATCTGGCCAAGAAGATGCATGTGCAACAAGAGGTTTTGGATCGAACTGTGGCAAATATTGCCGCTTTAGAAAAGCAAAATGTTGAAATGGTGAATTTGCTAGAAATCGTAGTAAAAGGCGGCAAAGGAACTGAATAAATATAAGCTAATTTTTGAGAATCTTTTATAAAAATTCAGATTCGCGATAAGTTAGAGGTATTGAATGAGTCCAGACTTGGAGGAATTGGTGGTACGTCTCACCACCGAGGAGGATTGGAAAATCCTTAAAACCGTTCGTTTAGAGTCTCTACTGGATAGTCCTGATGTTTTCGCTGCTAATTATGCGACTACAGAGAAATATAGTGAATCAGAATGGCGTGACCGTGCCTCACAAAAGACTAAATTTCGATATGTTTTAGCAATTAAAGGGGATCGGGCAATTGGGATTATTGGTGGAACTCAAAACGCTGTACGTGAATTTAATGTGATCGCGATGTGGGTTAATCCTATGTTTCGTGGCAGTGGTATAGCCGATCTGCTGATTTCTGCGATTAAGAATTTAGCCGTTTCTAAAGGTCATTCTAGGATTGTATTAAGCGTATCTCCAAAAAATGAGCGAGCAGTGTGTTTATATTCTAGGCACAATTTTGTGTTTATACCTGAATGGGAATCTTTAGCCCTGAGTTCAGGTGAAAGAAATCAAAAAATGGAATGTGTTTTTTAATATAAACTAAGAACAAGACCTTAAGGTGTTTCATTTATTTGGGGTAATCGCTGCTTAAGAGGCTCGGAATTTCGGACAGGCAGTCTTGCATGTGACTCCCAAGCAATCAATGTTGTAAAAATCAAACTTGATCAATTGCAAGCAGGGCAATAGTTCAGATGTTAGGCAGTTCTTAGGGACAAGAACATGGACTTATACTCTCAGTGATTAGTTTCAATCTATTGAATCTACTCGTTAATTTTTCTTACTTAGTGAAGTTATTTGATCAATAAACCCGAAAGATTTATTCAAATTCGAAGGTGCATCACATAAATCTTCGTGCTACACTACGCTGAATCGGGCATTCACCCGATTTTTTTATGTGGTTGCTTTTTGTGTGGATGCTTCCACATTGAACAGATTTTAGGTTTGGAACATGGCCATTTCAGAGACATGGTTGCTCCCTGACGGGGTAGCAGATGTATTGCCAGAACAAGCGCAAGTGGTTGAAACCTTGCGTCGAGAAGCGTTAGATTTCCTCGCAGTTCGAGGTTATCAATTGGTGTATACGCCATTTATTGAATACATCGAATCGCTCTCGCTACTTTCAGAATCTAATCAAGATTTAGATTTAGTTACCTTCAAAGTTATTGATCAACTATCTGGCCGTTTACTCGGTGTGCGTGCGGATATGACGCCGCAAGTTGCGCGTATAGATGCTCATGTTCGACCAATTGAAGGTGTAGCACGTTATTGCTATGCAGGTTCAGTCTTGCATACCAAACCACAGAATTTCAATGCAACCCGTGCACCTTTGCAGTTAGGTGCAGAGTTGTATGGTCATGACAGCATCGAAGCAGATGTTGAAATGATCAACGTTATGTTGGCGTTAATTGAGCATACTCATACTTTAGAGGGCGCTCATTTAGATTTAGGTCATGTTGGTTTATTCCGTAGTCTGGTTAAACGCGCTGGCTTAAATAAAAATACCGAAAGTGAACTTTCTGACTTATATCAGCGTAAAGCTTTCCCAGAGTTAGAAGAATTCACGCAAGATTTAGCGATGGGTGCGGACTTTTATGCTTTAGGGCGTTATGCAAGCGACCTTGATGCACTAGAAATGCATTTAAGCCAAGATATTTTAAATGATGCGGATTTCAAAAATGCATTAGATGCATTGAAATCTACATTAGCGCAAATCCAGTCACGTTGGTCGAATCTGAACATTGGGATAGATGTGGTTGAGTTACGCAGCTATCACTATCATACAGGTTTGATGTATGCCATTTATGCACCGAATCGTGCCGCACCACTGGCTCAAGGTGGTCGTTATGATGGTATTGGTGAGCATTTTGGGCGTGCGCGTCCAGCAACTGGATTTAGTTGTGACTTATATGCTTTAGGCGCGACTCAGTTTGTAGAAATTGAAACTGTGGTTGCACCGAAAGGCCATGATCAAGATTTATTAAATGCAATTGCAGATGTACGTGGCAAAGGTTCACGTGTGGTGCAGTTGTTGGGTAATGATGATTTAAGCTCAGTGCCTTATGCGACCCATCAGTTGGTGTCTCAAAACGGGCAGTGGGTGATTGAAAAAATTTAATTGCCAAGTTTTAAGACTTGGTTTCCAATTTTAACAGCATGATGTAATGAGGCTATTATGGGCAAAAATGTTGTGGTACTTGGTACCCAATGGGGCGACGAAGGAAAAGGTAAAATCGTCGACCTGCTCACAGATCAAGCGGCTGCGGTAGTTCGCTACCAAGGCGGACACAACGCAGGTCATACGCTTGTGGTAGGTGGTAAGAAGACTGTATTACACCTCATTCCATCAGGTATTTTACGTGAAAACGTATTGTGCTTAATCGGGAATGGTGTTGTTCTTTCTCCTGAAGCCTTGATTAAAGAAATGGCGATTTTGGAACAAGAAGGCGTACCTGTTAAAGAGCGTTTACGTATTTCTCCAAACTGTCCACTTATTTTGCCAAACCACATCGCGCTTGACCAAGCACGTGAGAAAAAACGTGGTAACGCGAAAATTGGTACAACTGGTCGCGGTATTGGCCCAGCTTACGAAGACAAAGTTGCACGTCGTGCTGTACGCGTAGCAGATTTGATTCGTGGTGGTGCTTTACTTGAAGAAAAACTCAAGGAAATGCTTGAGCTGCATAACTTCCAACTTTCTCAATTCTATGGCGTTGAAGAAGTTAAGTTTGAAGATGTACTTGCTCTTTGTGATGCATGGCGCGAAGTTCTTGCTCCATTAGTGATTGATGTAACGACTGTATTACATAATTACCGCAAAGAAGGTAAGGCAATCATGTTTGAAGGTGCGCAAGGTTCATTGCTGGACATCGATCATGGTACCTATCCATTTGTAACAAGCTCGAATACTACTGCTGGTGGCGTAAGCTCTGGTTCAGGTATGGGTCCATTGCATTTAGACTATGTATTGGGTATTACCAAAGCATATACAACACGTGTAGGTGCAGGTCCGTTCCCAACTGAGTTGCATTATGATGCAGCAACAGATACAGGTGATGCGATTGGTCGTCACTTAGGTACAGTTGGTCATGAGTTTGGCGCGTCTACTGGCCGTCAACGTCGTTGTGGTTGGTTTGATGCTGAGATTTTACGTCGTTCGGTTGATGTGAACTCGTTATCTGGTATTTGCCTAACTAAGCTTGATGTATTAGATGGTTTAGAAGAAGTAAAAATCTGTGTGGGTTATGAAGATGTAGATTCTGGCTGTGCAGGTTCTTCTGATGCGATTTCATTTGAAAGCTTGAAACCGATCTATGAAACCATGCCGGGTTGGAGCGAGTCTACTGTTGGTTTGACTCAAATTGATCAACTTCCTGCAAATGCATTGGCCTATGTACGTCGTATTGAAACTTTAATTGGTTGCCCAATTGATATCGTTTCAACAGGTCCTGACCGTGCAGAAACAATCGTATTGCGTCATCCATTTTCAGCATAAGCTGAATTGATGACAAAAAAGCTCTCATGAATTTGAGAGCTTTTTTTATGGGAAATATTTAGGGAGAGCGAGGTAAATGACCTTAAAACTGATTGCTGAAGACTATATCCAGCCAGACAAAATTGATGAGGTGTTAGCGCTTTATCAAGAGTTGGTAGAGAAAACTAAAGCCGAGGCAGGATGCATTGCTTATGATCTTTATCATGACCATAAACAAAAAGGGCATTTTGTTTTTATCGAAGAATGGGTTGATCGTGAAGCACTAGATTTACATGTACAGTCGGAGCATTTCCGGAAATTAGTGCCTCAGATTGATCAATATCAAATACAGGCTGGGCGTTTTACCCATTTGCATCGCTTCGAAGTTTTATTATCTGATAAAAAAGAAGATGAATAAGTTGATTTTGACGCAAAGATCAGCGATAGCAAAAAATTAGATTTTGATTCCAATCTTTGTTATTTCACAGTCTAAAAAATCCTCGTTATAGTGATTCTACGTTCAAACAAAGAGGGTTTAACCATGACCAAAAAGAGAATCCGCTACAATGGCTATGAATTAGCGTGCCGATGTTAATTTAAATCTAAGCGCTTAAAAAGGTACAAACCAATTTTGATCAAGGCGGGGAGAGAGGTTGGTTTGAACATTTAAACAATAAAAATAATATTGAGTGTTTGATAATAAAATTTATAAAAAATCGAAGAGAACCGAAAGGTTCTCTTTTTTATTGGGCTTGCTCTTCAATCTCTTTCACTGCGTTATAAACGGCAGCGGGTTCAATATTCAGCATTTTCTTACCAAAACTTCTGAGCCACCACACCAGTTGTGAGGTAAATGGAACAGTTGCAGAGACTTCGACAATGTTTTCTTCTAGATGTTGGATGATTTGATCCTTACTCAGCTGGCTTTCGTAGAAACTCTTGGCTGTACTCTCGGTCATGGTCAGTTTTAAATGAATTTGTTCGGTTGGCTTGCTGTAGTCAACACGGAAACCCAATGCACCTGATTCAATATAATTATCAATTTCAAAGTTCACAGGATGTAAGGCGCGACTTTCCAATACCGTTGCTGCTTTAAAGCGGTGCAAGGCGAAGGTTTGTACTTCAGTTTTATCATTTCGGGTACAGATTAAATAAATCACTGCACCTTTTTGAACCAAAGCCAGCGGATTGAGGATATAGGTCTTATCTTCGCCTTGATGGGTACGGGCGAGATAAATACATTCGATCTGTTTGTCTTGTAATAAACCTTCATAAATCGCTTGTTGTGCATGTTTGTCGACAACAGGCGGAATCAAGGGTTGTGTCGCCGGTACAATACGAACACGGTTGATCCATTGTCGAACATTATTTTGTGTCGATAGGCTACGTTTGGCCAAATCAAACCAAGGTGTCATTTCTTCTAATAAACTTGGTGGAAGCAAGTGACGTAAATGCTCTTCGACCATCATAAACGTAACCGCTTGCGAGCTGGTCATGTGGGGCAAGCTTTGAATTGGTGCATCTGAACGCCAACGCCAACCTTGTGGTACGGTTTTATTGCTCTCGATTGGGAAACGCTGAGCAATTTGATTTAAATCACGCTGAATGGTACGCAGACTGATATCAATGCCTTCGCGTTCTAATATTTCTTGTAATTCGCGTGTGCCCATCCATTTCCCAGTAGAAAGGCGGGATAAGATTTGCCATTGGCGATAAAGGCTATTGGATGTTTCTTTTTCTTGTATGGATGACATAAGCGAAATACATAATTCAATGGTCTAAAGCAGACACAATAAAAAAACTATACTTAATTATCAAGTCCATCCTATCTAGATTACGTATTTACGACTGAAATGACCCTAGTTTTGCTTAAATATTCTAAGTCTGGTTGAAAATTGATCATTTTGTATAAGTGGCATTGAAATTGCTTCCTTTAGATATAAATAAATGATGAGACGAGGTTTCTATGTCAGAACAAGAACACAACCTACATATCAGCACAGATTATTACGCACCAGAACCCAATCCAGCAGCATCCGTTGATACCTCTACATTTATTTCGCAGCTCAATGTGACCACCAATTTATTTGAGCAACTTAAATCACAATTTTTCAATGAAATGTTAGATGACAAAAGTTTTAACGGTGAAGCATCGAAAAAAATTGAGCAATGGTTGAGTATTCGTAGTCTTGATGATTTAAAAACACTAGAAGCACAAGCAAAACAGCATTTCTTATATCAAGGCATTACTTTTAATGTTTACGGTGATCAGGAGGGTGCTGAGCGTACCATTCCTTATGATTTGATACCGCGTGTGATTGAAAAGAAGCAATGGGAAAAGATCGCGACGGGCTGTGCACAACGAGTCAAAGCATTAAATTTATTTCTAGATGATATTTATCATGGACAGCATATTTTAAAAGAAGGTTTGATTCCTGCAGAACAGGTGATTGCGCACGAAGCGTTCCAGCCGCATATGCTAAAGCACCAGTTGAAAGGCAAGGTTTATTCACAAATTAGTGGTATCGATATCATCCGTGATGGGCAAGGTGATTTCTTTGTGTTGGAAGATAACCTACGCACACCATCAGGTGTGTCTTATATGCTGGAAAGTCGTAAAATCAGTCAGAAATTGATGCCAGATCTTTGTAGCAGTAATAATTTACAGGGGATTGAGCAATATCCAAGTCTGTTAAAAGCAATTCTCGAAGAAAATGCTTATGTCGATCAGCCATTAATTGTGGTGCTAACACCTGGGCGTTTTAATAGTGCCTATTATGAACATTCATTTCTAGCGCGTGAAATGGATGTACCGCTAGTGACCAGCCGAGATCTGTATGTAGAAGATGATAAGGTTTTTGTCAAAACTATTCGTGGTCGGCAGCAGGTAGACGTTATCTATCGCCGTGTTGATGATGAATTCTTGGATCCACTCAGTTTTAGACCTGACAGCACTTTGGGTGTACCCGGACTGATGTCTGCATATTTACAACACAATGTTGTGATTGCCAATGCACCGGGAACAGGGGTGGCGGATGACAAGTCGATTTATCCTTATGTCGATCAGATGATTCAGTTCTATTTAGGTGAAGTACCTATTTTGAATAATGTGCCAACTTATCAATGTCGAGAAGCGGAGCAACTGGATTACGTACTTAGTAATTTAGAAAAATTAGTGGTGAAAGAAGCACAAGGCTCAGGTGGTTATGGCATGTTGATTGGTCCTCAAGCAGATCAACAACAGATTGATTGTTTCAGACAGAAACTGATTGAGACGCCACATTTATATATTGCACAACCGACTTTGGCACTTTCCGTTGCTCCAACCATGACAGCAGAAGGCGTTGCTGAGCGACATATTGATTTAAGACCTTTTGTACTCAGCTCACCTTATCGCACTGAAATTGTGCCGGGTGGCTTAACACGTGTTGCCATGCAAGCAGGCTCTCTCGTGGTGAACTCTTCTCAAGGTGGTGGAATTAAAGATACATGGGTGGTTGAATCATTACGTTCCTGAACCATATCCACAGCCCGAAGATGATAACAATGCGGGCTGTGAGATTGAAGATTAAGAAAAGGGAGGAGATTTATGCTTTTACTTAGCTCAAGCGCTCAACATATTTATTGGTTAGGACGTTATTTATTCCGTATTGGTCATGTGGCTGGACATTTGCCTTTTGATGATAATTATCAGGCATCAGAATTTGCACAGGCACTTTGTTTGCATATTGATGATGCAGAAAACTTGAATCAATTTATGTTAGATCGTCAGCAGCCTTATTCTTTATTGAGTCAGCTTGAGATTGCGCGGGACAATATTCAGGAGTTGAGGGGATTATTAACCGCACAGGCCTATGCAGAACTCAATTATCTGATCAAAAATGTGGCAGCAGATGGATTAGCCATTCAGGATGTGGTGCATAGCTGTTGCGACATTCTGAAAGCTGAGCAAGAAGATATTTTTCTATTTTTTCATATTGGGCAATGTATTGAGCAAATTGATACCTATTTCAGATTTCAACACAATACACATGCTGTTTTTGATGCGATTGATCCAACCATTGAGCGGTTATATCATTTGGGATGGCAAGACTTACAACCGTGTTGGGAGACATTAAAAGAACAGCCATATTTAAATCAGTTTTATGCATTTACCTATAAATTGGAAAATCAATTTGAGGTATCCTCATGAAACTCATGGTGAATCACCAAACGCATTATCAATATACTGAGATTGCGCGGAACAGTGTCCAATCCATCAAAATGATGCCACAAAGTTCACGGCATCAGAGTGTAGAGAATTGGCATATTAGTGTGCCAGGACAGTACTCGTGTCAACGTGATGCATTTAATAACCTATGGATTACAGCAACGCAACGCCATGATTATCGTTATTTGACGATCATGGCACAGGGTGTAGTGGATTTGCATGCGACTGAGTTGGGTTATTTTGAGACAGATATTTCAGCATTACTGTTTTTACAACGCACGGCAATGACCTGCTGTGACCTGACCATGACGGATTTTGCGCATTCGATTGTTGCTGTAAAAGACCGCCACCATTTGATTGTTTTATCAGAAAAAATCTTACAGCAAGTGCCTTATCAACCTGAAAGTACCTCGGTTACGACCTCAGCTATTGATGCCTTTTATGCGGGTCAGGGAGTGTGCCAAGACCACGCACATATATTAATTGCCATGTGTCGTGCGTTACAATTACCTGCACGTTACGTTTCGGGCTATATCTACGATGAAAATCAGCCACACCTCGCCAGTCATGCATGGGCAGAGGTTTTTGTGGATAATGAGTGGTATTGTTTCGATGTAAGTAACCAGATATTTACACCCCAAAACCATATATACGTTGCAGTTGGACGTGATTATTTAGATGTGGCGCCTGTTCGTGGTATTCGTGAGCAAGGCGGGGTAGAAAGTATGATGTCTGTGGTGCAGGTTTTGGCGTGTTGAATGTAAAGAGAGAAAGATGACCTATTGTTGCGCATTAAGATTAGAGCAAGGTTTGGTATTGATTAGTGATACCCGAACCAATGCAGGGGTCGATCATATTTCTGTATTTCGTAAGTTGCATACCTTTGGTGTTGAAGGTGAACGTTTTATTGCTTTGCAAACAGCAGGTAATTTGGCGACGACACAAGCCGTGATCGGGCATTTGCAGAATGCTTTGGCTTTGCATCAAGAGCCGAATTTGTATAGTGCCAATACCATGTTTGAAGTGGCTGAATTGGTTGGAAAAACTCTACGCAAAGTGCTTGAAGATATTACCAGTGACACCCAAGAACAGATGAATTATTCATGTAGCATATTGGTCGGTGGGCAAATTCAAGGCGAGGAGATACAGCTTTATAATGTGTATCCACAAGGGAACTTTATTTGTGCAACCACCGATACGCCGTATTTCCAAATTGGTGAAAGCAAGTACGGAAAACCGATTCTAGATCGTGCTTTACACTATGATATGCCTTTGGATGATGCACTGCGCTGTTCGCTTATTTCTTTTGATTCGACTTTGCGCTCGAATGTTTCAGTGGGTTTGCCTTTAGATGCACTGGTTTACCATAAAGATAGTTTTAAAATTCCAGAAGGTAAGCGGATTGGTGAGGATGATCCTTATTTTACTCAGATTAGTCGACAGTGGTCTGAGACCTTGCGCCGTGGTTTACAAGAGTTACCAAAGCCAACAGCGGACTATGGTTTATAACTTCCTTAAACTCCCTCAAAAGCATAGATCCTTTTGAGGGAGAATCATCCTAAGATGTTGTTATATTTTTGCTTAGAATAAGATCTAGCGACAGTATGCTTGGCCGAGATGTAATCAATATCGCCAGAATGAGCATATACAATAGGTCATGTATATAGAAGAACCAACTGAGCCAGCTTATCGGATCTAAGCCGCTTGGAATCGTATGAATCCCAACCGTGTATAGTGCTGTCAGGCAGATCATAAACAAGAAAATACTGCTGATCTGAGTAAATAAGCCCAAAATCAGAAATAAACCTGCAAGCATTTCAGTGACTGACACAAAGCTACTCATGATTGCTGGAAATGGAATGCCTGCATCAATGATCGTTTCCAGCATAATCAGTTTATTTTTTTCAACGAAAAGTTTATTGAAGCCTGTGGTGAAGAAAAAAATGCCGATCGAAATTCGGATCAAAAAGAGCACGAATTGCTGGATCGGCATTTTATACAGCGGATTATCATAAATCAGTTTGAGCATTCTGGATCTGAATGGTTAAAACCTTATTAGAGATAAAACACAAAAATTGATCAAGTAATGTTTAGTTATCTAATTGACGTATTGGGCGTTGGGTGAGGCGGCAAAGTAGCTCGTAGCCGATAGTTCCGTTTGCTGCTGCAACATCATCAACCAGGCGAGATTGGCCCCAAAGCTCAACTTTTGTGCCAATTTCTGCTTTAACATTGCTGATATCAATGGCGATCATATCCATGCTGACACGGCCGACTACAGGAACAAGTTGCTGATCGATGGCAACAAAGTTTTGCTCGATATACGCGCGTGGATAGCCGTCACCATAGCCAATCGAAACAATGGCAATTTGTGACGTACATGACGCTGAGTAGGTCGAGCCATAACCGACAAACTCACCTTGTTGAATCTGATTGAGGGCAATAATTTCGGCACTAAAAGTCATTACCGGCTTTAGATCGAGTTCATGTACATTGCGATCCGCGAAGGGTGATGCACCGTAAAGCATGATGCCCGGACGAACAAAATCAAAATGCAGTTCAGGGTATTTATAAATCGCAGCAGAATTACAGCAAGATACCAAGATCGGTTCACAGGCTTGTTTTACCTGTAAGAATTGTTGCTTTTGTTGCTCATTTAAGGGGTGGTCTACGTCAGCATTGGCAAAATGCATGGCAAGTACACAGGTAAAACCTTCAGTTTTTAAACGTTGAATCACGTTAATGATTTCATCGACTTTGAAACCTAAACGGTTCATGCCGCTATTTAGTTTAACCCAAACCTTTAAACCCAACGCATTATAAGCAGCTTTATGTTGAATCAACCATTCTACTTGTTGTTTGTGATGTACGATGCATTCAAGTTTCTGCTCGATGACTTGCGTCATTTCATCTTCAGAAAATACACCTTCAATCAATGTAATCGGCTGAGTGTATCCAAGTTGCCTGATCTCCAGTGCTTCTTCTAAACAGGCGACACCAAAAGCGTCCGTGGCCTCAAGGGCGGCTAAACAGTTTTTGACTCCATGTCCATAAGCATTGGCTTTGACCATACTGACGATTTTTGAATGTGGAGCAAGTTGTTTAACACGGTTTAAATTATATTGCAGTGCTTCACTGTCAATATAAACTGTTGCTTGGCGCACCCTGAGTTCTCCTTTGGGTCGACTTGGATTGTATATAAAATAGAAATAGTTTGAATGTTATTCGTCATCTTCATACTGAGCATAGAACTCAGGTGAGAGATTACTAAAACGCGTATATTGACCTTCAAATGCGAGACGTACGCTACCAATTGGACCGTTACGTTGCTTACCGATAATGATTTCAGCAGTACCAGCTTCTTTAGATTCTTTGTTATAGACTTCATCACGGTAAATAAACATGATCAAGTCGGCATCCTGCTCGATCGCACCCGATTCACGTAAGTCTGACATTACTGGGCGTTTGTTTGGTCGGTTCTCCAAACTACGGTTAAGCTGAGACAGTGCAATTACAGGGCATTGCATTTCTTTGGCCAAAGCTTTTAAGCTTCGTGAAATTTCCGAGATCTCGCCGACACGGTTATCACCCATGCCTGGGACTTTCATCAACTGTAAGTAGTCGACCATGATACAGCCGATTTTACCGTCATGCATTTTAGCTACACGACGCGCACGTGCACGTAGTTCGGTGGGTGGTAGGGCAGATGAGTCATCGATATAGAGATGCATTTCTTGTAGCTGAAGAATAGTTCCAGTGACTTTGGTCCATTCGTCTGCATCGAGATTACCTGAACGTAGATGGCCCTGATGGACTTTACCCATTGCTGAAATCAAACGCATAGCAATCGAGTCTGCTGGCATCTCCATAGAGAATACGAGAGCAGGTAGGCGGTTGTATTGCAGTACACTTTCAACCAGGTTCATGGCGAACGTGGTTTTACCCATCGATGGACGTGCTGCAACAATAATCAAATCTCCCGCCTGCATCCCTGATGTTTTATTATCAAGCTCTAAGAAGCCTGTGGTTAAACCAGTAATGTTGCCATCTAGTTTAGACAGTTCATCTAATTTGGTGATAACGTCAGCAGTCACAGAGCTGATTGATTTTGGCCCAGAATCTTTTTTATTGTTATTGTGCTGTTCTGCCAAAGAGAAAATACTGGTTTCTGCTAAATCAAGAATTTCACTGACTGGACGACCTTTGGTGTCATAAGCATTTTGTAAAATATCACTGCTGATCTTGATCATGTTACGCAGAGTTGAGAACTCTTTGATTTTATTTGCATAAATTTCAAGGTTGTAGAAGCTTGATGGAGAGTCTGCCATCAATTGCATCAGATATTCTTCACCACCAATGGCATCTAACAGGTTTTGTTTGAGCAACCAGTCATTGACCAAAACAGCGTCATACGGTGAGTTTTCCTGTGCTAGTTTTTCGATGGCACGATAAATATATTTGTGACGTGTCGCATAAAAATCATTTTCTTTAAGCAGGTCGCTGACTTGTTCAAATGATTCAGCAACCGTCATTAACGCTGCCAATACCGCTTGCTCAATTGCAAGATTATGAGGTGGAGTGCGAAATTCTTTTAGTTGACCTGAGTCACTCACTTTACTCTCTGTGTTTGGAGAATTTTTTGTAAAATTGGCATTCGCCTGTGACATAACAAGACCTAATAAAAAGATGAAACAAAACCGAATGACTATCTTAATCCAAATGGAGGTCGTCGGCACAATTTAATTCAGTGAAAATTGTGAAAGTGATGCAATAGCATAATAGATAGTCACTTCTACTATCACAGCTAGTGTTATGGTGCTTCTTATGTATTGATTGAGATAAAAGACTTTGTTTTAAGGTTTTACAAACCAGTCCTGAACAAATTTGCCATTTTTTAAGCGATACGCTGAAAGGCCGTAGCGAAGGTTATTCTCTTGGGCATCTTTAACAAAGCCATTGTCTTTGCCTAAAGAATAGAGAAAAGCATCAAGCAGGAGTAGGGCTGTATCGATAAACCACCAAAAGCCTAAACCGCCAAAAGTAATTAATTTTAAAATGCCACTGGTTTTTTTTCCGAGATAGAAACGATCTATGCCAAAGAACCCTAAAAACATGGCAAGTACCAAAGCGATGATACGATTTTTATTTTGCATATGTGGTCCTATAGAGATGAAAATTATAAGATTTAAAACTTAATTAGATATGTTTTTGTATTTTTTAGAGATAAAAAAAAAGAGCATGTAAAACATGCTCTTTTTCTTTGCAGAAATTACTCAGATACGATAGTAACGAGAACTTCAGCAACAACATCATGGTGCAATTGGATTGCGATGTTGAATTCACCAGTGTGACGAAGCGCACCGTTTGGTAAACGAACTTCTGCACGGTCTACAACAAGACCAGCATTAGTTAAAGCATCAGCGATGTCACGAGTACCGATAGAACCGAATAGTTTACCTTCGTCACCAGCTTTCGCAGTGATTACGATGTTAACTTCGTTCAATTGTTCAGCACGTGCATTCGCAGCAGCTAATACTTCAGCTTCTTGCTTCTCAAGTTCAGCACGACGAGCTTCAAAAGCAGCAGTGTTTGCTTCTGTTGCAGCTACAGCTTTACCTTGAGGGATCAAGAAGTTACGACCGTAACCAGCTTTAACTGATACTTTGTCGCCTAATTTACCAAGGTTTTTAATGCGTTGTAATAAGATAACGTCCACAGCTCACCTCACTTACTTATGGTTGTCAGTGTACGGAATCAAAGACAAATAGCGAGCTTGTTTAATAGCTAACGCTAATTGACGTTGATAACGAGCTTTAGTACCTGTAATACGGCTAGGAACAATCTTGCCGTTTTCAGTGATGTACTGTTTTAATGTGTCGATATCTTTGTAGTCGATGTACGCAACATTCTCAGCTGTAAAGCGGCAGAACTTGCGACGACGGTAAAAACGTGCCATTGATGTTCTCCTTATTCAGCTTCTGGAACTGCTTGTTGTGCTTCTTCACGTTGAGCTTTACGCGCACGTTTTTCTTCAGCACTTTTAGCAAGCAAAGATTCTTCAGTAATTGCGTTTTCACGACGGATAATGATGTTACGAATAATTGCATCGTTATAACGGAACAATTCTTCTAACTCATCAAGCGTCGTTTGACCACATTCAACATTCATAAGAATGTAGTGTGCTTTGTGAATTTTGTTAATCGGGTAAGCCAATTGGCGGCGGCCCCAATCTTCTAAACGGTGAATTTGACCTTCAGCTTCTTTGATCTGAGAGATATAGCGTTCAACCATACCTACAACTTGATCGCTTTGGTCTGGATGTACCAATAGTACGATTTCGTAGTGACGCATTGTCAGCTCCTTACGGTTTAAGCAGCCCCTAATTAAAAAATTAGAAGCAAGGAGTCATAACTAAAAAGTTATGTCGCAAATTGCGAAGCGGGGATTATATGCAAATTGACGCTATAAAGCAAATTTGCCATAGTCTTTGTGATATATTTTTTAAATAAAAATAGGCAATAAAAATGGAACCACAATTTATAAAGACAGTTGCCCTGCTTGAGTCGATTTTGCAGTCGAATACTGAGGAGGCATATTTAGACGCTTTTGAGCAATACCAAGGTAACATTTACCAAATCTTAATGATTGTCGATTGGCGTGAAGAGGACGAGGCGATTATTGAATATTGCGAAAATATTTTACAAACGGGGAGTTTGCGGGCAGAGATACAAAATGCGGATAACCTGCAAGGATTTACCATTACTGTTTATTATCAGAATCAAACTTTGATTATTCCTTATCAAGGTGAGGGCGCAGATCGAGATACCACCTTAAAAGCACTCAATCAAATTTTGCAGCCTGATTATGAAATCCGTTTTTGTGTGGCTTCCGATGGGTCCGATACCTTGGAGTTCATTCCGTTACCTCAAGAGGTATGGCAAAAATTAGATCAAAAATATCCACATAATATTGATCAATTTTTTAGACGTTTTGAGCCAGACAGTGAGTTTTTTGGCTAGAGTCGTGTTGCAGGTTAATCTTTAAAGATTATATGTAACGACTGATTTGGAATTTAGTCTGGGCTTGTTTCATTTAGGCAATAAAGAACGAAATGTTTTTATTGCACGAAATGATAAAAATTGGGAGAGCATAAAAAGATAGAGCATTCTCTATCTTTTTAAAAAATAGGAAAGAATGGTGCAGGGCTTTTAAAGGTGAAGCTAAAGCTTAAACTGATAACAGTAATGAGGATTACTGAGAAAAGGAAAAAGCGTTTGGCCCAAAGCTGATCATCTTCGGCCTTGAATCCTAAAATAGCAATGTAGAACCAGTAAATGCAAAGTATATTACAGATGACCAAGAACACGATATTGGTGTATCCATATACATATAATGCATTCATCGATAGAGTAAATAAAACCACATAAATCAGTGATTCGATTTTTGTTCTAAGGATTGAACGGGCTACAGGTAGAATAGGAACGCCTGCATTTTTATAGTCGTCAAAACGATAAATTGCGATTGCCCATGAATGCGGCATTTGCCATAAAGCATATGCAACAAAGATCAATAGGGCTGCCATATCGAACTGATGACTTACAGCCACATAACCAATAACAGGTGGACTCGCTCCAGAAATACTACCGATCACGGTTTGATGGATTGTGGTGCGTTTGCTCCACAAACTATAAAAACCGACATAGACGACAAAACCAATGACAGCGAATAAAAAAGCATAAGCATTAACATAAAACCAGAGCATGCTAAAGCCAATCACACCTAAAACCAGCGCATAGCACATGGCAACAGGAGGGGAAATGGTTTTGGTCACAAGTGCACGGTTCATGGTGCGTTGCATTTTCTGATCGATGTCTTGATCAATTACGTTATTAACTACACAACCAGAAGCAACCACTAATGTTGTTCCGAGAAGAGTAAGTAATAATAAGAGGCAGTCTATAGAGCCTTGGGCGGCTAAGAAGAAGCCGCCCAAGGTGGTAATAAAATTACCGAAGAGAATTCCTGGTTTAGTCAGGAATAAGTACTTTTTCCACATGACGATCAGTTTAGATCATCATGTTGTAGTGTAGGTAATTCATAATCCACACAGAGCCGACTAAAAGTACAGCGATACATAAGATTGTGTAGATAAATGCAATAAGGTTCCAACGTTGGTCAGATGATGTATTCATGTGTAAGAAATACACAAGTTGTACAAGTACCTGAGCAACAGCAGTAATTGCAATTACTGTAACTAAAATGCCACGACTAAAACCACCAGCCATCACCATCCCGAAAGGGATGATGGTAAGGATGACAGATAGGATAAATCCAATCGTGTATTGTTTAAAGTTACCGTGTGACGCACCTGCAGCATTATGGTCATGACTACTCATTAGAGAACTCCCAGTAAGTAAACGACGCTGAATACACAGATCCAAACGATGTCAAGGAAGTGCCAGAACAAGCTTAAGCAAGCAAGACGACGTGTATTCGGTAAAGTCAAACCATTCTTTTTAATTTGGTAGATTAATACCAGCATCCACACTAAACCAGAAGTTACGTGGATACCGTGTGTACCAACCAAAGTAAAGAATGCAGATAAGAATGCACTGTGAGTTGGACCATGGCCTTCGTGTACAAGGTGATGGAACTCATAGATTTCCATACCAATGAACGATGCACCAAAAAGGAATGTAACAAACAACCAAGTGATCACTTGATTTACATTCTTTTTATAAGATGCAAGTACAGCAAAACCAAATGTTACCGATGAAATCAATAAGGCAAATGTTTCAGTTAACACGAAGCCTAATGAATCATGGAACAGGTCATATGCACTTGGGGTTCCTGGCGGGATATGACTGCTTAATACAGCGAACGCAATGAAGAGTGATCCGAAAAGAATCAAGTCACTCATCAAGTATGTCCAGAAACCAAAGACCGTTAAGTCAGTATCATCATGTTCATGATGACCATCGTGGCCGTGGTTGTCGTGATGAAGTACTTCAGCCATTTCCTTAGTCCTTCTTCAAGTGTTTTTCAAGTAATGCATAGCGTTCGTTTTCAATACGCTCAACTTCAGCAGCAGGAACGTAGTAATCAACATTCTTCGTGAATGAGCTTACGATCAAGCTAACAATAGCTGAAACGAATGAAACAACAGCGAGCCACCAAATATGCCAGATGAGTGCAAAGCCAAGAATTGTAATGAACATTGCAATGACAAAACCAGCAGCACGATCAGTCGGCATGTGGATGTCTTCATATTTAGTGTTACGTGCGTATGCTACACCATTTTCTTTGTCAGTCCAGAAACGGTCAACGCCGCTAGCATCTGGTTCATGCGCAAAGTTATAGAACGGAGCAGGAGATGACGTTGCCCATTCAAGGGTACGGCTATCCCATGGATCGCCTGTATGGTCCATGTTGTCCTTACGTTGTAAGAAACCAACGATGATTTGCATTAAGAAACATGCAATACCGATCGCGATAAGGACAGCACCAAACAATGCAATCGCTAAGTATGGATCCCACTCAGGGTTGTCATATGTATTCAAACGACGCGTCATACCCATGAAACCAAGGATATAAAGTGGCATGAATGCAAAATAGAAACCAATGAACCAGAACCAGAACGCAGCTTTACCCCATGCTTCGTTGAGCTTCCAACCAAACATTTTCGGCCAGTAGAAGATGATGCCGGCAAACATACCAAACACCACACCACCGATAATTACGTTATGGAAGTGAGCGATCAAGAATAATGAGTTGTGTACAAGGAAGTCCGCAGGTGGAACAGCCATAAGTACACCAGTTAAACCACCGATACCGAATGTTACAAGGAAGCCAAGCGTCCATAACATAGGAGTAGTATAGGTGATGCGACCTTTATACATTGTGAATAACCAAGAGAAGATTTTCACACCTGTAGGAATCGCAATAACCATGGTCATGATACCGAAGAACGCGTTAACGTTCGCACCAGCACCCATGGTGAAGAAGTGGTGAAGCCATACAACAAACGCAAGTACAGTAATCGCAATCGTCGCATACACCATTGACTTATAACCGAACAACGCTTTACGAGAGAAGGTTGCAACGATTTCTGAGTATAAACCAAATGCTGGTAATACTAAGATATATACTTCAGGGTGACCCCATGTCCAAATCAAGTTCACATAAAGCATTGGGCTACCGCCAAGCTCATTTGTGAAGAAATGGAAGCCGAAGTAACGGTCTAAAGTAAGCATTGCAAGCGTACCTGTTAATACAGGGAATGATGCAATGATTAATACAGCCGTACAAAGTGAAGTCCACGTGAAAATAGGCATGTCCATTAATTTCATGCCAGGTGCACGCATTTTGATGATGGTAACAAAGAAGTTAACACCAGATAAAAGCGTACCTAGACCAGAAACCTGAAGTGCCCAGATATAGTAGTCAACACCAACACCAGGAGAATATTGAATGCCAGATAGAGGAGGGTAAGCCATCCAACCAGTCGCAGCAAATTCACCTAATACAAGTGAAAGCATCATTAAACCAGCAGCACCAGCGAATAACCAGAAGCTTAAAGAGTTTAATAATGGGAAGGCAACGTCACGAGCACCAATCTGTAAAGGTACAGAGATGTTCATCATACCAACAACAAGACCCATTGCTACGAAGAAGATCATGATGACACCGTGCGCGGTGAAGATCTGGTCGTAGTGGTCAGGGTGTAAGTAACCTTCGCCGCCGCCTTTCGCGAGGAAAAGTTGTAGACGCATCATGATCGCATCGGCGAAGCCACGCAACAGCATGACTACAGATACGATGATATACATGATACCAATCTTTTTATGGTCTACAGTGATAAACCATTCGTTCCACAAATATCCCCATTTCTTGAAATAGGTAATACCGCCTAATACAGCAATTGCACCAAGTGCCATAAAGACCATGGTGACAAGTACAAGGGGTTCAGTCGGGATAGAATCCCACCCCAATTTACCAAAAATCATATCCATGTCTTATTCCCCTTGAGCAGCGTGTTCTGCTGCAGCATGAGTTTCTGCCGTTGCATCATGTCCAGCAGAATGGTCAGCACCGTGATAGTTACTCATGTAGTGGTTGATGATTGTTTCAAACAATTTTGGCTCAACTGATGAGTAATAAGTCACTGGGTGTGGCTTAGTCGGGAACGGTTTCATCGCTTCAGCTTTTGCAAGTGCTTCTTCATCACCAGCAGCTTTAGCACGATTCACTAAATGCTCGATCTGATGCTTAGAACGATCGCCATCTTTAAGCGTTGCTAACTCAGCTTGGTCAAGTGTGCCTTTTTGAATTGCTTCAGGGTTAATACTTGTACCATTACCAGCTTTCACTGCTTCTACCCATTGTGCAAATTCTGGTTCAGTCACGCTATGTGCTTTAAAGCGCATTTGTGAGAAACCGTAACCTGAATAGTTTGCTGAGAAACCACGGAAGATACCTGGTTCGTCGGCTAATAGGTGAAGGTGAGTTTGCATACCAGCCATTGCGTAAATCTGACCGCCTAACTGTGGGATGAAGAACGAGTTCATCGTGAAGTTAGAAGTGATCTTAAAGCTTACTGGTGTTTGTTCTGGGAAGCGTACTTCGTTTACCGTTGCAATGTTTTGCTCAGGATAGATAAAAATCCACTTGAACTGTTCAGCGACAGCTTGAATAGTCAATGGTGCTTTATCTGATTCTAACGGACGGTAAGGGTCGTACTTGTGGGAACCCCACCAAGTTAACCAAGCTAAAATACCAATAATAATGACAGGTACACCCCATACAACGATCTCAATTGTCGTTGAGTGTGCCCAAGTAGGTTTATAGTCTGCATCTTTATTCGATGCGCGATATTTCCAACCAAACCATAATGCCATAATGATTGATGGAATCACCACCAATAGCATTAAATAGATCGCAGTCATCATCAGGTTACTTTGACCTTGACCAACTGGACCTTTATTGTTTAGAAGTACCATATCACCGCCACACCCAGTCAAGAGCGCAGCCATCGTTGATAAAGACAATACAGCTAAAATCGTTTGTCTCATTTTACAACCTCGGTGAAGAGTCCCATTCCCTAATTAAAATTATGGGATAGCGATTAAAGTGTCGCGTGATTGATAAGGATTGGTTAAAAAATGCTTAGCAATCACGCGACACCGCAACGTTGTTGGGCATTATGCCTTATATTGAAAAACTAAGCTACTCATAAAGTCGTGTGAAATACTTGTTTTAAAACCCGATTTATTTTGTAGGGATTGTTATTTGCATCTGTGTTTTTTATATAGATATCAGCTTAATACATAAAAAAAGAGGAATAAATCCTCTTTTGTTTATCGATTTGTGATTACTGCTTAATGACCTTAGTTTTTGCCATTTTATCGTGCAAAGTTTGACGATTTTTGGTAAATGCGAATAAAGCATAATCAATCACGGTAATGATTGGGACAAGGATCAAATTGAGAATGATAAAGAACACGCTTCTCAACCAAAAGGCCCGAATTGTGCTGACTTTTTCTGATGTTTCGACATCCACAATTTTAATCTTGGCGATTTTTTTACCAATACTCTGGCCTGATTTTGCAATAAAGAACGCCTGAATCATGAGCATGATAATGAGGTAAGCAAAGATCATTATCCATGCTTCATTTGGAATTAGCTGCATCAATTGATGCTGTAATTCTACTGCTTTATCAGATGCAATTTGGGTGGCTTGCATCTGTTTTTGAATTTCAAACAACTCTTGGTATTGGCTTTCATTAAAAAAGAAAGATGGGATAGAAGCCATCGGTAGCCAAAGGATGAGATCAAAAACTTTCGCTAGCGCACGTGAATGAAAAGGTGCGAGTTCAGGTGCTTTTTGCTCGACTTTGATTTTGTAAGTTGGTTCGTTCGTTTCAGTTTTAATTTGAGCACTAAAAGGAGAGTAACCTACAGGTTCGTAGACAAGTTTACCTTGTGTCAGTTCACCAAGTGTTTTCCATTCAGCCATACCTTCATGCCAAGCTAAATCGGTCAATAAAACTTGTTGACTGGCAAGCATTTGGTTTACTTGTTCTAAACTGTAAGGTCCTGCTTGTTGATTATTACGAGCCAAGTAAATTTGCATAATTTTAAAATCTCAATTACAAGGGTGTGTTGACATTTCAGACATGTCTGGCGTTATAGGCTAAAACAACCCAAACAAGGCATGAAACGTAGACAATGGCAGTTCCCTTGTCAAGTTTCATAACGAAGTTTGGGGAGGTTTTAGCCATAACCCTACGGGACAAGGACATTTTTGCCACTACTGCGTTATCTTGCGCAGCTGCAATCGCTGCTCATTATTTAGAATGGCTAAATTGCGTAAGCCATGCCTTGTATTGTCTAAAAATGTCCGTTGTCGCAAGTATCTCTGAAATCTCAACAGACCCTACGATGAAAAAAGACCCTGCGAAAGAGGGTCTTTTTCTAAAAAAGACTAGGCTTTCTTGATTTGTTCTTCAGCAAGGAAGAACCAAGTATCAAGTACTGAGTCAGGGTTAAGTGACACAGATTCAATACCTTGTTCCATGAGCCACTTCGCAAGGTCAGGGTGATCCGAAGGACCTTGACCACAAATACCAACGTATTTTCCTGCTTTGCGGCAAGCATGAATTGCCATAGAAAGGAGCGCTTTAACTGCTGGATCACGCTCATCGAATAAGTGAGATACGATACCAGAGTCACGGTCAAGACCCAGTGTTAATTGTGTTAAGTCGTTTGAACCGATAGAGAAACCATCGAAGTGCTCAAGGAATTGCTCAGCCAATAGGGCATTGGTTGGTAATTCACACATCATGATGACTTTGAGGCCATTCTCACCACGTTTTAAACCATTCTGAGCAAGAAGTTCGATCACACGTTTCGCTTCAGAAACTGTACGCACGAATGGGATCATGATTTGGATATTGGTTAAACCCATTTCATCACGTGCTTTTTTCAAGGCACGACATTCAAGTTCAAAACAGTCACGGAAGTTATCAGATACATAACGACTCGCACCACGGAAGCCCAACATTGGGTTTTCTTCTTCTGGCTCGTATAGCTTACCGCCAATCAAGTTTGCATATTCATTCGATTTAAAATCAGACATACGAACAATCACTGGCTTTTCTGCAAATGCAGCAGCAAGTGTTGAAATACCTTCAACTAACTTCTCGACATAAAATTCGATTGGAGAAGAGTAGCCAGAAGTACGCGCCATAACGGCAGCACGTGTTTCGCGTGGCAAGCTGTCAATGTTTAACAATGCTTTAGGATGCACACCGATCATACGGTTAATGATGAACTCAAGACGTGCAAGACCAATACCTTCATTCGGGATTTGAGCGAAGTCAAAAGCACGGTCAGGGTTACCAACGTTCATCATGATTTTGAATGGTAATGAAGGCATTGAATTAATCGAATTACGTTGTACTTCGAAATCTAATGCACCTTCATAGATGAAGCCAGTATCACCTTCAGCACATGAAACTGTTACTTCTTGACCATCAGTCAGTACTTCTGTTGCATTACCACAACCCACGATTGCTGGAACACCTAATTCACGTGCAATAATTGCTGCGTGACAAGTACGACCACCACGGTTGGTCACGATTGCAGCAGCACGCTTCATCACTGGTTCCCAATCTGGGTCAGTCATGTCAGATACAAGTACGTCACCGTCCTGAACCTTATCCATTTCTTTAATCGACGTTACAACACGCACTTTACCTGAACCAATGCGTTGACCGATTGAACGACCTTCACAGATAACAGTACCGCGTTGTTTTAACAAATACCGTTCCATGGTACCGACATTTTGACGGCTTTTTACTGTTTCAGGACGTGCTTGAACAATATAGATTTGACCATCATCGCCATCTTTTGCCCATTCGATATCCATCGGCGAGCCGTAGTGTTGTTCGATGATTAAAGCTTGCTTTGCTAATTCGTGTAATTCGTGATCATTTAATGCGAATTGTTGGCGTTCTGGTTTTTCAACGTCAACCACAACCACTGATTTACCCGCAGAACCTTCTTCACCATAAATCATTTTCTGGTGTTTAGAACCGAGGTTACGACGTAAAACAGAGTGTTTACCTGCATTTAAAAGCGGTTTAGATAAATAGAATTCATCTGGGTTTACAGCACCTTGAACGACCATTTCGCCTAAACCGTAAGATGCAGTAATAAACACAACATCACGGAAACCTGATTCTGTATCAAGCGTAAACATAACGCCCGCAGCACCAGTTTCAGAGCGAACCATACGTTGTACACCAGCAGAAAGGGCAACAACACTATGTTCAAAGCCTTGGTGTACACGGTAAGCAATCGCACGGTCATTATAAAGTGATGCAAAAACTTCTTTAATCGCGATAAGAATATTATCAATACCGCGAATGTTGAGGAATGTTTCTTGTTGACCTGCGAAAGACGCATCAGGTAAGTCTTCAGCCGTTGCAGAAGAACGTACCGCAACAGCAATGTCTGGGTTGCCGTTTGAAAGTGCAGCAAAAGCTTCACGAATTTCTTGTTCTAATGTCGCAGTAAGCGGAGTTTCAACAATCCAGTTACGGATTTTTGCACCAGTTTCAGCAAGTGCATTTACATCTTCTACATTTAGCTGAACAAGTTCAGCCTGAATACGAGCGTTTAAGCCGCTTTGATCCAAGAACTCACGATAGGCAGCAGCAGTAGTTGCAAAGCCACCAGGTACCGATACACCAGCATTGGATAAATGGCTGATCATTTCACCCAAAGATGAGTTTTTCCCACCTACGAGTTCGACATCGTGTTTTCCTAATTTTTCCAGACCGATTACGCGCGCTTCCAAAGTATTTACTCCACTTTTTTTGCAGTATGAATGACCATCATTGGTATGAAATTATACAAAAGTGCTTAGATTTAGTGTTTTACTAAGCGACAGTCATGTTAGATGAGTTTACTATAAAGATTATAGAGCACTAAGACAAATGTTTAAGGAGAATTTTGATGCCCGTAAGTAAAGAAATTAAACGGAGCGTTTTTTTTATTTCAGATGGTACCGCAATTACCGCAGAAACCCTTGGACATTCACTACTTGCGCAATTTCCAAACGTTGATTTTGACATCCATATTATACCGTATATTACGACTGAAGAGGCGGCTATGAATGTCGCTGTAGAGATCAATGCATGTCAAAGTCGTGATGGTTCTTTGCCGCTAGTTTTTGATACCTTGGTTGATCCGCATGTCCGTGAAATTATCAATACTGCTAAGGCGGTCAACTTAGACGTTTTTGAAGGCTTGATTAGTAAATTAGAACAAGAATTAGGTACGCCACCGACCACTTTGGTTGGACAAACTCATGCGGTAACTGATTCTGAATATTATAAAGCGCGTATCGATGCCGTACATTTCGCACTGGACAATGATGATGGGGCAAGAACACGCCATTATGACAAAGCTGACATTATTTTAATTGGCGTATCACGTTCAGGAAAAACCCCGACCTCAATTTATTTGTCATTACAATTTGGTATTCGTGTAGCGAACTATCCATTGACTGAAGAAGATTTGGATGACAATCGTTTGCCAAAAGTACTGCGCGAACATAAAAACAAGCTATTTGGTTTGATGATTGATGCCGAACGTTTGGTGGCAATCCGTAACGAACGTAAAGCGAATAGCCGCTATTCAAGTTTCAGCCAGTGTCAGATGGAATTACGTGCGATTGAAGGGATCTATATTTCTGAAGGGATTAAATATTTAAATGTCACGGAAATGTCGATTGAGGAAATCTCAACACGTGTCTTACAAATGACGGGTTTAAAACGTCGTATTGGCTAATCAGGCCTGACTACCTCAGTCATCTGGATGGGGTAGTCTGTAATTTTTTAGATCATTTTCTTAAAGAAAGTTTGACAAATATCGTGAATTTAAAGTAAATAATTGATATTAAATAATAAAGTAAATCTAACTGATCAGTCTGCAATTGGTGATAATTTTATTGCATTTCTGCTACAATACTGTGATTTAAATCTCACTTTTTATTGTTGGTGGTCTATGGCTTTTATTGCAACTGAATATCTTGATAGAGAGAGTTCTGTTTGGAACAGAAGTCTGTGAACTTGGCAATTCCTTTTCACTCTAACCATCAACTGAGTGAGGCCCAACAAAATATTTTTAACCGTATTCCGAGTCTGGTCTGGCTGCTCTCTGAGTATGGAGATGCGTATTTTTTTAATAGTTTAAGCCAAGAGTATTTTGGTTTTAACGACCTAGAACATTTTGCAAAAGACTGGGTCGATTTAATCCATTCTGAGGATAGAGCAATCTTCCAAAGTGAGTGGCAGCAGGCATTTATCTATAAGTCCCCATTTCAAATTGAATGCCGATTAAAACATCAGTCTGGTGCATATCGCTGGTTTTTATTGTCAGCAAAATTTATAGCGGCGAATTCAGAAGAAAAAGCACATTGGTTTATCAATAGCGTTGATATCCATGAAACCAAGCAGTATCAACAAAACTTAGTTCAGTGTATTAATGCCCAAACCAACATGCTGGATAATAGTATTGATTGCATAAAATTATTAGAAGCAGATGGCTCTTTACTGCATGTCAATAAAACGGGATGTATCGCACTTAATCTTCCTCAAAGCCAAAATAGCTTTGGCATGAAGTGGGCCGAGCTGTTACCTGTGGAAATAAGAACCAAGGCAAGTTATGCCTTAAAAACGGCACTTAAAGGGAAGGCTGCGCGTTTCCGTGGGATGAGTGGAGAAGGGGCTGAAAGACAATATTGGGATAATTTACTCACGCCGATATTAAATGATAAGGGCCAGATCGTGCAGGTTTTGTGTCTGTCTCGCGATGTGACCACACAACGCCAAACTGAAATCCAATTACAGCTTTCGAGTGAGTTAGACGATTTAACAGGGTTATATAACCGTCGTTTCTTCAAATTACAACTTAAGCGTGCATTACATCGACATAAAAAAGGCAAGAAGTTACTCGGCTTGATGTTGCTAGATTTAGATTACTTTAAACATGTCAATGATACGCTTGGCCATGCAGCTGGAGATCATCTACTCCGTGTTCTGTCTAAGCGAATAGAAAACATTTTGCCTGAAAACACTTTTGTCGCTCGTTTAGGCGGTGATGAGTTTGCTATTGTCGTCAATGGAATTGAGACACAAGTAGAGCTTGAAAAAATAGCTGTGGATGTGAGTCGACAGTTAGAAGCCCCGATTACTTATGCTGGCAATTTGATTAATGGCAGTATGAGTATCGGTTGTGCGATTTATCCACGAGATGCAAAAGACTCAGCTAATTTAATGAAATGCGCAGATACTGCGCTCAATGATTTGAAAGCGACGGGACGTGGTGGTTTTCGTATGTTTAACCAGCAGATGCAAGTTGCGGCTCAAAACATTGCAATTCAATTAAATGATGCGCGCCATATTATTCGTGATGATCTTATCGTCCCATTTTACCAGCCGAAAGTGCGTTTAGCAGATGCGAAGGTGGTTGGTTTCGAGGCATTATTGCGTTGGCAGACGGAAGATCAGCATATCCATTCACCTTGTAATATTGAACAAGCATTTCAAGACTATATTCTGGCAACAAAAATTAGTGATGCAATGCAGAATAAAGTTTTTAAAAATATTGCAGCCTGGATAGCACAAGGATTGGATGTTGTTCCTGTTTCAATCAATGCAGCACCAGTCGAGTTTCTGAAAGACAATTATGCTGAGCGTTTACTCCACCGTTTAAACGCCTACAACATTCCACATCATTTAGTAGAAATAGAAATTACTGAACATATCTTGGATGATCGTGGTTCTGACTATGTGATTCGAGCATTAAATTTATTGAAACAACAAGGCGTTAAAATATCATTGGATGACTTCGGTACGGGACATTCCTCTTTAACCCGTTTACGGGACTACCCAGTAGATTGTTTAAAAATTGACTGCGATTTTATTCGTCAAATGAATGATGATGAGGCGATTTTAGCCATTGTACAGGCGATCATCGCTTTGGGGCCAAAACTGTCATTGGATATTGTTGCGGAAGGTATTGAGAACACTGAACAATTAGAACTCTTAAAATCTTCTGGATGCTCAATCGGACAGGGCTATTTATTTAGCCGAGCTGTGAATGTAGAACAAGCAACAGAGATGCTCCAAGCTGGAATTTAAATGGATGGTGAATCTACAAGGCTGATTGGGAAATGAACCTTGTAGACTTAAGCCAAAGATTTAGCTGTTTTTAATATCCATCAATAAACTAAAATTATCTAAGCGTTTTTGCGTATCGTAGATATCACAAGTAAAGATGAATTCATCGACATCATATTGCGCTGCAATTTTATTTAATCCAGCTTTAACACTTTCTTGAGAACCAATTTGTGCCATGGCATAAAAATTCTGAATTGCCACTTGTTCAGCGCTAGATGCAAGACTTTCAGTTGAATCAATCGGTGGTTTAAGCTTTAAGCTATGACCGCGGATCAGATTCAAAATACGTTGATATGAACTGGTCGCCAGATATTGAGCTTCCTCATCTGTTGCAGCAACGACTGTTGGGACACCCATTGAAACATAAGGTTTATCGAGGTATTCCGAAGCTTGGAAGTTATCACGATAGATCTCAATAGCTTGACCTAACATTCTTGGTGCAAAATGAGACGCAAAAGAATAAGGCAGTCCAAGTTTTGCG
The DNA here is from genome assembly GCF_037028485.1 of Acinetobacter sp. 102. Lineage (NCBI taxonomy): Bacteria > Pseudomonadati > Pseudomonadota > Gammaproteobacteria > Moraxellales > Moraxellaceae > Acinetobacter > Acinetobacter sp. 102. The sequence goes on along the minus strand of NZ_JAZEZK010000010.1, from coordinate 58,141 downwards.
GCCAATTGTGCGCTAAATAAACTTGAGCCGAGTAACCAAACAGGCACATGGGTATTTTGACCTGGTGTGGCGATAATTCTCTGATTCGGTTGCGGTGCTTTAAAATATTGCAGAATCTCTATCACATCTTGAGGGAATTGATCTTCAGTTTCCTGACGGCCGCGACGTAAGGCGCGCATGGTCATTTGATCTGTGCCTGGTGCACGACCCAAGCCGAGTTCAAAACGGTCTGGATAGAGTGTGGCTAGTGTTCCAAACTGCTCTGCAACCACCAATGGTGCATGGTTTGGCAGCATGATACCGCCAGAGCCCAAACGGATGTGCTGCGTATTTGCGGCAATAAATCCTAATAAAACTGCTGTTGCTGAACTGGCAATCCCGTCCATATTATGATGTTCAGCCAACCAAAAACGCTCATAACCTAGTTTTTCCGCATGTTGCGCGAGTTCTAATGCATGACGGAGAGAAAACTCGATACTCTTGTCATCTCGAACAGGAGCGAGTTCTAGGATAGAGAATTTTATATCTTGTAGTGATTTCATCATGGTGTCTCAAAACTATATATCGAAATAATACGATATAAGTTTGGTTTTGTATATCGTTTTAGATCGATATATGGTTTTGATCAAACAAAAAAAGCGCCCGAGGGCGCTAAAGGGGTAAAACGTTTTGATCTGATTAACGGTGTTTGTACCAGCCACGGTGGCGGCCATTGTCATGACGGTAGCTTTCACGAGAATTGTAATAGCGACGGTCATCGTAAGAACGGCGATTATCATAACGGCGGTCATAGCGACGATCATCATAACGTCGATCTGCATCACGGTCTTGACCAACCTTTTGACCTAATGCCGAACCACCAGCTGCGCCTAGGGCTGCACCAATATAACCACCATTGCTTCCGCCGATATTACGGCCAACGGTATAACCACCCACACCACCTAAACCACCACCAATGGCAGCTTCGGTACGGTCGCGTCGATTACTCGATGCAGCTGCACCGCCAGCACCACCGATTGCAGAGCCAATCATGGCACCTGTATCACCACCAAGTTGTTTTCCCAAGGCGGTACCAACCACACTGCCTAGGGCAGAGGTTGCAGCAACACGAGTGGTATTGTCTGCATGTGCAACGGTCATCATTGAAGATGCTGCTAAGATAACGCTACATAACCACATATTCGATTTCATGGTGAAACTCCTTATCCATTCTTTTGGACAATATTCTTTTTGCTTGTGACAAATGTAACAAGAGTTGTGGCTGAAAATATGGAGCGCAATATCTAGATTGAGAGTGTTTGACGAGGGTTTTGTATGGGTTGTATTACAAGTGAAGAGATTGTGAATAAATTATAAAAATAAAGAATGAATAGGCAACGAGCAACAGCTAGCGTTGTAATCGAGTACAATGGCCGTAGTTTAGCTTAGGATTTATTTATGCTGCTGGAAAAAATTTTGCAATCACAAGGCTTTGGTTCACGTAAGTATTGTCAGCAGTTAATTAAAAATGGTTCTGTTCAGATTGATAATCAAGTCTGTGATAACCCGAAACAGAATATCAATACCGATCAACTGGTCTTTGAAGTATTTGGTGAAGAATACCAATATCGAGAGCACGTCTATATTGTTTTAAATAAACCGCAAGGCTATGAATGTTCGCATCAGGCGACACATCATAAAAGTGTATTTAGTCTTTTTCCTGAAATTTTGCTGCATCGTGGGATTCAATGCGTGGGGCGTTTAGACCAAGATACAACAGGTCTATTATTGCTGACCGATGATGGGCAATATCTACAAGCATTGACGCATCCACGTAAACATGTACCCAAAGTTTATCATGTGACCACAGCAGATCCAGTTACAGCTGAACAGCAACATGGCTTAGAGCAAGGTGTCGAACTGCGTAATGAGAAAGGCACCTATGCAGCCACCGATGTACAATTATTCTCAGAACATCAAATTGCAATGACCATTCACCAAGGTGTTTACCATCAAGTCAAACGTATGCTGGCAGCTGTTGGAAATAAAGTTGAGGTCTTACATCGACATCAAGTGGGTTTACTTGAACTTCCTGAGTTGGAGGAAGGTGAATGGACCTATTTAACTCCTTCGCAGAAGCAGCTAAGTCAGAATATTGCTTTAGATGAATGATTACTTTAAAAAACAATGAAAGGTTTTGAACTCACTGTCTTGAATAAAGCCCATTTGTTCGTATAGACGGTGAGATTGATAATTATTTTTTTGCGTTTCTAGGCTGATACGTTGTGCATTTTCATGCCGTGCGAATAAGATCGCTGTATCAATCAGTTGTTTAGCGGAACCTTGTTTTCGATAAGAAGGAGTGACATAGACATCATCGAGAATATAGTAGGTTTCGCAAGCCACTGAAGAAAAAGCAAGGTAGAGTAGTACAAAGCCTGTAAATACGTCATCTTTAACATGAATGAAAATGACACTGTCTTTGTTGTCAAAGCGATGTTTTAAAAATTGATAAGATTGATCAATATTTGATGATGCACCGTAGAACTGACGGTATTCGTCAAACAAGACAGCAAGTTGATGAAGATCTTCCTTTGTTGCTCGCTTAACAATCATTCCTGCCCATCCTTACACTTATAATTTTATTAGGACTGTCAGAATAGCGAAAAAAATTCAGCTTAAAAAATAAAAACTTGTTTATAAATGCAACATTGTTAAGTTTTGTCACTTTCACCAAGAAGGGCGTTTAACTCTTCAAAAAGGTCTTCATGATCATCTTCAATTTCGACAGAAGATGGGTTTTCAGTACTGGCGGCTGCTTTTGATTTACGCAGTTTTAATAACTGTTCCATGTTGATGTTCTGGTTTTCAATTGCAAATGGAATCGACTTGGTGAGTACCACTTGTTTAAAGAAAAGGCGAACGGCTTGAGCAGGGGAGATACCCAACTGTTTAAACACGGCAAAAGCTTGCTTCTTTTCCTGTGAATCGAGGCGAACCTGATAAACTTCTGTTTTTCGCATGAAGAATGAGACCAAATATTTTTAGTTATCGTCATGTATTTTAAACCATTGCAATGTAATTTCAATATTTTTGAAGTGAAAAAATAGAATTTTTGTCATTACGGTGTATTTACAATGTGAGTTCAAGCTTAGAGCTAAACTGCATTTCTTGATTTAGAATCGGATCAATAAACCAAATTTCTTTGGCAAGTAGCTGCAATGGCTGACTAAAATCATCCTCTGCTTTATGCTCAATATAAGGGTAAAAAGAATCGTTAAGTATCGGAATATTCAGATAATTTAAATGCACGCGTAATTGGTGCTGCTTTCCTGTTTTGGGACTAAGTTTATATTTGGCATGCTGCTGATCATGCATTAACAGTTCAATTAAAGTCTCAGTATTATTGGGTTTTTCAGGGTTAATTTGCATCGTATAAAAAGGCTGACCTTTTTCTAAATGTAGTTGCAAAATTTGTGGAAAATCCAGTTCAGGTCGATATTTTGCAATGGCATGATAGGTTTTTTGCACTTTTCGTTCGGCAAAAAGCTGCTGATACGCACCTCTTGAGGTGGCTTTTTTACAGAATAAAACCACACCGGCTGTTTCTCGATCAAGTCGATGGATGGGGGTGAGATCTTCGTAGCCTGTTTGTTTTTTCAGTCTGACCAAGAGGGTTTCTTGTACATATTGCCCCGTTGGTGTCATGGTCAAAAAGTGTGGTTTATCGACGACAAGTAAATCATCATTTTCAAATAGGATTTCATGTTGAAATGGCACATGGACTTCATGCGCAAGAAAACGATAATAAAAAATATGAGTATTGGCTGTATAGCGGCTTTCTACTGTGAGCTTGGTGCCATCTGCCGCATAAATCAGCTCATCTGCAAAACGCTGTTGCCATTCGCTAACTTGAATATGTGAAAAATGTTGGCAGAGATAATCAAAAATGGTCGATGCCGAAACGTCATGAGGCAAAAAAACTTTACTGGCACTGACACCATTAATGAGCGGAGGCGTAAATTCAATGATTGATGACATACAGCGATATCGACTCGGTATAAACGATGAAAAAAAAGCCAGTTTAAAAGGAGTTTATTAGGCTTTAAAGCAGGGCAATGTTATCATAGCTGCCATCCCAATTTTGTTTTATTTGCCATGTCATCTTCAGTGAAATTTACTTTAAATCATGAACAAGACACTCAACGTTTTGCACAGGTGCTATCACAACATGTGCACTCAGGCATTATTTATTTAATTGGTGATTTGGGTGCAGGAAAAACCACGTTTACCCGTTACTTTCTACAAAAGTTAGGGCATCAAGGTTCGGTCAAAAGTCCGACTTATACCTTGGTTGAACCTTATACCATTCATGGTAAAGAGATCTTCCATTTTGACCTGTATCGTTTGAATGATCCCTATGAACTTGAGTTAATGGGTATCCGTGATTATCTGGAAACACCCGATGCTTTATTTTTATTTGAATGGCCATCGAAAGGTGGTGATGAAATTCCAAAACCAGATATTGTGATTGATATTCAAAAATCAGAAGATGAACTGACTCGATTTGTGACTTTAACCACAGAGTCTGAAGCTTTATCTCAAACTTTGCAGGAACAATTGAATGGCGCATGATTCAACTCGTCGTATTCATACCCTTGATGCTGCCTTAGCCAACCAGATTGCGGCGGGTGAGGTAATTGAACGTCCATCATCTGTGGTCAAAGAATTATTAGAAAACTCAATTGATGCGGGTGCAACTGAACTGATTATTCGAGTTGCACAGGGGGGGGCAACGTTAATTGAAATCATTGATAATGGTAATGGTATTCATGCAGAAGATTTACCTTTAGCGGTGATGCGTCATGCCACCAGTAAAATTCAAACTGCTGATGACTTACATGCAATTGTGAGTCTGGGATTTCGTGGAGAGGCTTTAGCGTCAATTGCAGCCGTATCACGCTTAACCCTGACCAGTAGTCAAGATGAGCAAGGTGTCGGCTATCAAGTTGAAGTGAATGGTACGGCTTTTGATCATCAACAAATTCAGGCAGTCGCTGCACAAAAAGGCACGCATATTCGCGTACAAGATTTATTTTTTAATGTGCCTGCACGCCGTAAATTCTTAAAAAAACCAACCACTGAATTTAATCATATTGAAGAAATTGTTCGCCGTCTGGCTTTAACCCATTTCGATATTCGTTTTGTGCTAGAACATAACGATAATATTCGTTTAAACCTGCCTGTCGCTGACAGTGGTGAATTACGCTATCAGCGTGTGCAACAGTTATTAGGCCAGCAATTTATCCAAAATGCGTACTGGATCGATTCAGACAGTATCAATATGCGCTTATCTGGCTGGTTGGGACATCCTTCGGATGCACGTGCACAAGCTGACATGCAATATGTGTATGTGAATGGTCGTATTGTCAAAGATAAAACCATTTCACACGCTTTACGTATGGCCTATGACGGAATTTTGCATGGTCATCAACATTCCTCCTATTTGTTGTTTTTAGAAGTCGATCCTGAAAATATCGATGTGAATGTGCATCCGACCAAGCATGAAATCCGCTTTTTAAACCAGCGTGAAGTGCATGAATTTGTACGTCACTATGCCAAAGCAACCTTGTCTCAATTTCAGACTGCAAGTGCAGATTTAGCACAGGCAATGAAAACAGATGCGGCGGATGATCATTTTAATTATCAACCACAGCCAAAATACCAAGAACAATTTAATTTACATCGTGCGACGGTAGAAGCAGAACCTCAAGTCAATCAGCAAGTGGCTGTGTCGACTGATTTATTGACTGAGTTTAATCAAAGTCGTCCACAAGCAGTGCACTACAATTCAACACCACAAGAACCACGTTATAACGGTTCTGCGCACTTGAATAATGCACTCAAAAGTTATTTGGCGCCTTTACGTGAAGATGCAGAAGATGGAAATGATCAAGCTCCATCACGTGTAGATGAATTTCCTTTAGGGATTGCAATTGCACAACTGCATGGGATTTATATTCTGGCGCAAAATACTGAAGGCCTGATTATTGTCGATATGCATGCGGCACATGAACGTATCTTGTTGCAACAAATGAAGTCAGCATGGGATAAACCTGAGTTTTGGACGTCTCAGCAGTTATTGATTCCAAAAATTGTATCTATCACACGCATGCAAGCGACACGTATCGAAGATTTACAATCACAATTGCAACGGCTCGGTTTAGAAGTCGATCAATATGGTGATGATCAAGTGATTGTGCGTGGTGTCCCTGCGATTTTGCATAAGGCTGATTTTAGCAACCTTATCCCAGAACTGCTAAATGATCTTGATCCAAATGATGAAGCGAGAGGTTTATTGCAAAAACGTGATGAATTGCTCGCTGGGATGGCTTGCCACGGTGCTGTGCGTGCACATCGCCAGTTAAGTTTATCGGAAATGAATGCTTTATTACGTCAAATGGAACAAACCGAGTTTGCCAGCCAATGTAATCATGGGCGTCCAACTTGGCGTGCGTTTCCACTCCATCAATTAGATAAATTATTTGCTCGAGGAGAGTAGTTTTACATGTCAAATCAATTGCCCGTCATCAATTTAATGGGGCCTACCGCAAGCGGTAAAACAGCATTGGCATGTGAACTTTATGAGCGTGGAAATTGCGAACTGATTTCAGTCGATTCAGCTTTAGTTTATAAAGATATGGATATCGGCACAGCGAAGCCAACCAAAGCAGAACAAGAGCAATATCCGCATCATTTGATTGATATTATTACGCCTTTAGAGGTGTATTCGGCGGCACAATTTGTTGAAGATGTTTGCCCATTGATTGATGATATGCATGCCCGTGGCAAAACCCCAATCTTGGTGGGCGGAACCATGTTGTACTTTAAAGCCTTGCTTGAAGGTCTGGCAAGTAATTTACCCAATGCGGATCAAACGATACGTGATGCCATTCTTCAGCAAGCTGAACAACAGGGGTGGCAATCTGTCTACGAAGAGTTGGTTGAGGTAGATCCTGTTGCTGGAGAAAAGTTTAAAGTATCGGATAAGCAGCGCATCATTCGTGCGCTTGAAGTGTTTCGAATCACGGGTGAACCGATAACAAAACTACAAGCTGAACAACCTAAAAATCAACCATATCGTTACATATTTCATAACTACGCATTAATGCCAGATCGTTTAGAATTACATCAACGCATTGAGCAAAGATTGAGCAAAATGTGGAATATTGGTTTTTTGAATGAAGTAGAGGAATTGATTAAAAAATACGATTTAAATGATGATTTACCGTCTATGCGGTCTGTTGGTTATCGTCAAGCTTTAGATTTTTTACTAAAAAGTGACTTAAGTCTCAAAAATAAAGTAGAAATGGAGAACAAAGCCCTTTTTGCGACGAGGCAATTAGCTAAACGTCAATACACATGGTTACGTTCTTTGCAAGAAATACACGATTTTAAAACTTACGTGACGATAAAGCAGGCGAAAGAAGACTTGCGAAACTTCTTTGGATAAAGCAAAATTCGCAGGCTGTCTTTTTATAATTTTTAGTTGAAAAATAAAGATAGTTTTTTTGCGCTGATTTAAAAATTTTTTGGAGTTAAAAATGTCTAAAGGTCAAACTTTACAAGATCCGTTCTTAAATTCTCTCCGTAAAGAACGTATTCCAGTTTCTATTTTCCTTGTAAACGGTATCAAATTGCAGGGTCATATTGAGTCATTTGACCAATATGTTGTTTTGTTGAAAAACACTGTAAGTCAAATGGTTTATAAACACGCGATTTCTACAGTTGTTCCTGCGCGTAACCCACGTCCTGCTGGTGCTCAAGGTACTGCTGGTGGCTTCCCTGCACAAGGTGCTACTGGTGGCTTCGGTGGTCAAGGCGCTGCTGGTGGCTTCGGTGGTCAAGGTGGCGGCTTCGGCGGTCAAGGTGGCTTCGGCGGTCAAGGTGGCTTCGGTGGTCAAGGCGGCTTCGGCGGTCAAGGTGGCGGCTTCGGTGGTCAAGGTGGCTTCGGTGGTCAAGGCGGCTTCGGTGGTCAAGGTGGCTTTGGTCATCAAGGTGGCTTTGATGGCGAAACTAAATTCGAAGATGGTCAAGAAGACGAAAACAATCGTTAATTGATCGATGATCTTTAAGAAAATGCCAGTCTCACGCTAGACTGGCATTTTTTTGTCTATTAGAAAGCTAGAATAAATACTATGGAAATGGTTGTTGCTGCGGCATGTTGTAGTGTATTGGTCTCAATTTTGCTGAAATACCTAAAAGCAAAGGGATTTGATGTTTTTCAAATGATTGCGTGGAATTATTTGAGCGCAAGCCTTTTATGTTTTTATTGGTTTAAAACCGATATTACGCATATCTCTTTGAATCATACCCCTTGGTGGTTAATTCTTATTTTAGCTGTGTTATTACCCAGCATATTTTTATGTTTGGCGAAGTCTTTGCAATTTGCAGGTATCCTGAAAACGGAAATTGCTCAGCGGCTTGCAGTCATACTGTCGTTATTAGCTGCCTATTTTATTTTCGGGGAGCAGTTTAGCCAATTAAAATTAATTGGCGTCGTACTGGGCATCATTGCGATTTTAGCGATTATTATCGGACAGGCCACAGAGCAGGCTAGTAAAGGCATGAATTTAAAATCAGCCTTGTTTTTGTTTAGCGTATGGGCCGGTTATGCTGCTGTCGATATATTACTTAAATACAGTAGTAGTCTAGGTTTACAGTTTGCAGTCACACTGAATTTAACGTTTATTGCAGCCTTTATTTTATCCATCGCTTATATCGCAATTACTCAACCCAATTGGCAGCCTAAAAATATTTTTACAGGTTTATTTTTAGGTGTACTCAATTTTGCCAATATTGCCTTATATGTCAAAGCACATATGATTTTCAAAGAAACGCCAGCCATTGTTTTTGCGGGTATGAATATTCTTGTCGTGGTACTTGGTGTTCTTAGTGGTGTTGTATTATTTAAAGAACGCTTAAAAGCGTATACTTGGATTGGATTGATCTGTGGTGTGGTTGCAGTCCTGTGTTTAGCCAAAGCAATGATGTAAAGCGATTTGGTTAAATTTGATGGAAGTAAAATTATGACTGGTAAGAGACTGAGTAAAGAAGAGCGCAGACAGCAACTGTTGCAGGTGGCCCGTTCAATTATTCGAACTCAGGGTGTAGAAGCCCTAACCCTAGGATATTTAGCAGAGCAAGCTGGTATTACTAAGCCAATTGCATATCGACATTTTATTGACCGCGAAGGGTTACTGATTTCGATTTATCAGGAGTTTGATGATAAACAAACTGCAGAGCTTAATCGGTCTTTAGCTGCCGAAGCAAAAAACTTACAACAAACCATTCATATTTTTTGCGACGCTTATTTAAGTTGTTTTATCTCAACGGGTCCGGAGGTTGGATTGGTCATTGCTGCTTTGTCTGGTAGTGATATCTTGCAAAACTATTTTCAGCAATGTCAGCAAAAGTTCACAGAAATTTTTAAACAAAGCATCCATCCATTTATTCAATTGGATGGAAAAGAGGGTGAAGCGATCGTGATCGCGATCATGGGCTTGATTGAAACGGTATCGACAGCAGCAAGTAAAAATCAAATTGATGCACTGACTGCACAGCAGGTGATGGAAAATTCACTTTTAGTTATTTTACAAGATTATTCAGCGATCTAAATATAGGCAGCAAAAACCGAGTTGACAGCATAAGTTACTATTGGTAACTTGTGTGAATCATCTATTCGGAATTGATCTATGTCTAATTCAAATAAACTCCAGCATGCTTTGATTGTTATAACGCATCCAGATACACAATCACTTTCTCATCAGATTGCACAGCATATTTCTCATGATTTAACTGGAAAGGGTATTTCAGTAGAAATTGCCGATTTATATAAGGAAGGTTTTCAAACTGCGATGACGCTTTCTGATATTGAAGCTTATCGTGGTCGTCAAGCTTTGGACGCAGATGTCCAATTTGAACAAGCGCGCTTTGATCGTGCGGATATTGTCTATTTTATTTTTCCTGTGTATTGGTGGTCGATTCCTGCTTTCTTAAAGGGCTGGTTTGAACGTGTATTTAGTCAGGACTGGGCCTATAAATACGATGAACAGGGGAATCTATTGGGTACTTTAAAAAATACTCTAGTCAAATTGATTGGGACTGCAGCAGGAACGCAATCTGGGTTTGATCGGCACGGTTATACACAAGCGATTCATAAACAAATTGTGGAAGGAATTTTTGCCTATTGTGGGATTGATGATGTCCAAATCTCAATGCTATTTAAAGCAGATTTTATTCAGGCCGATGATCTGAAGGTCTTCTTTGAAGAATTAGACCAGACTGTTTTAAGTCAATCTCAAATCAATACGAATGCGTAATGTTAAGCCCTAATAATAAGGTTTAACTAGTTATCATTAGGGCGTTCATCCAATAAGTGCTGTTATAGACGAGTAAAAACCACTTCATCCGGTAGTCGTGATTTCGGCAGTTTGGCATTGAAATCACTGTCACTGCGATAACCGAGTGCAACAATTACAGAGGCATTTAAGCCTTTTTCAGCTAAACCAAATTCTTTATTCATGAGTTCTCTATCAAACCCTTCCATAGGTGTTGCATCGATTCCTTCTAGACCCGCAGCAAAAAGCAGTTGTCCAAGTGCAAGGTAGGTCTGGTTTTCCATCCATGCCGGAAGATTTTTCAGTTCATTACGATAGAACTCAACATAACCAGAACGGGTGGCACGTTGTCCTTGTTTGGCAGTTTCATCTTTAAAACGGCCACTGGCATCATCTTGCTGTAATAATTGCTCTAGGTATTCAGCAGAAATATCAGTACGTGTGCAAAATACTAAGGTATGTGAAGAATTGAGAACTTTGGCCGCGTTATACACATAATTGCCAGTCAATGCCGATGCGATACGCTGCTTTGCTTGATCAGATTCAGCAACCAAGAAGTGCCAAGGTTGAATATTTACCGAAGAAGGGCTGAAACGTAAAATTTCTAACAATTTCTCAAACTGTGCTTGAGGAATTTTTTTCTCTGCATCATAAGCTTTTGTGGCGTAACGTGTTTTTGCTGTAGCTAAAGTATCCATCCGTCATTCACTCGATTTTAAAATTTAATTTATTTTACTTGATCTAAATTTCACGAAAAGTAGCTAAATGTGATTTCTATATAGATTTAAGTCGTATATGAGTGGGTTAGAGCGATTAAAGCTCTGATCAAGCGTAAGGAGATGACCGATTGAAGGTTTAGCGAAGTACAAGATGCTTAAAGCGACTAAAACTTTTATCCAAGTGTAAGGCAATAATTTATTAATGAATGGCTGAGATAAAAATATGAAGAGATAAAAGAAGTCGTTAAGATCAGTTAAAGAGTGATTAACTAATAGAACCACTGTTTAAAATCTAATTGATAATTTTCTTGCTCATTGAGCTCTAAAATCCAAGCTGAATCTGCTCGCCAATCTCCTAACACAATACGTTGTTTATTCAGGACATGGTGAATCTCTGGACGATGGGTATGGCCGTGAATTAAATAATCAACGTGTTCAATCACGGATTCTACTGCTTGAGCATTAACATCCATAATGTCATAACTTTTCAGCTGTTTGGTTTCGCTACTTTTTTTACGGAAACCATTAGCAAGTTTTTGTCTAAAGCTCAATGGAGTGCGTTTTATTAGCCCCAATAATACGGGGTTACGAATCACTTTGCGAAAACGTTGATAAGCAACATCATCGGTACAGAGTGCATCGCCATGTTCCAGTCGGAAGGTATGCTGCTGAATATTTAAGGTATATATGTCAGGGAGCAAAATCCCATTAAATTGTTTTAAGAACTTTTGACCTAAGGCAAAATCACGATTACCGACTTGGAAATAAATTTGGTTGTTCGCTGCGGTGAATTTTTGCAAAGCACTGACAATTTCATCTAACCATGGGGCAGTGTAATCATCACCAATCCAAGCATTAAACCAATCACCCAAAATATAGAGTTGCGTGTTTTTATCCTGATATTGTTTCAATAAAGCTAAAAACCCTCGAACGAGTCGAGGGTGATCAGGTGACAAATGTAGATCTGAGATAAACAGGTAGGTCACACTTTTATCCTATTTTATAATCCCTCCCAACCTCCCTTTGTAACGGGAGGAGTTTCCCCTCTTTTAAAAGAGGGGTTAGGGGAGATTCTTATTCAGAAATAATTTTAGCAGATTCAATTACAACGTTCTCTAAAGGAACGTCTGCGTGATAACCACGGTTACCTGTACGTACGCCTTTGATCGCTTCTACAATATCAAGACCTTCAACAACTTTACCAAATACTGCATAACCCCAGCCTTGCGCTGTTTTACCAGTATGGTTTAAGAAAGAGTTGTTTTTAACATTGATAAAGAATTGAGCAGATGCAGAGTGTGGAGCTTGAGTACGCGCCATTGCAATTGTGCCTTCATCGTTGCTTAAGCCGTTGTCAGCTTCATTTTCGATTGAGTCACGTGTTGCTTTTTCTTTGAAGTTTTCATCCATGCCACCGCCTTGGATCATAAAACCATCAATCACGCGGTGGAAAATTACGCCGTCATAGAAACCGTCACGTACATATTCTAAGAAATTTGCAACCGTTTTTGGTGCTTTTTCAGCGTTAAGCTCAAGAACAATACGACCTTTGTTGGTGTTTAATTCGACTTGAGGAAAACTCATTACATTAATCTCCTAAACATGGGCAAATTGACCATGGGTTTTTGGTTGAGAGAAGCATAAGCAAACTGTAAACTACAAGGCAAGTAAAAAACGTTAAAATCTTTCATAAATAGTAAAGATTGCGTTTTTATTTCCCATTTTTAACTGTAAGAAGTGATTTACACCCTATGAAGCCAAATGATGTTGTTTCTGAACTGCCAAAGACCCCGACGCCGAATACCCATGCCTCTGTCGATGCCGTGCAGCAAGAACAACAGGCAGGCTTAGACTTTGTACGTCAAGTCATTACCGATGATTTAAAAGAAGGTCGTACCCAAAAAGTTGTAACTCGTTTCCCGCCTGAGCCAAATGGTTACCTACACATTGGTCATGTCAAAGCAATTTGTTTGAATTTTGGTATTGCCGAAGAATTTGAAGGTTTATGTAATTTACGTTTTGACGATACTAACCCAGATGCCGAAGAACAAGAATATGTTGATGGTATTGCCAATGATGTGAAATGGTTAGGTTTTAACTGGAATGGCGAGCCTCGCTATGCTTCTGGTTATTTTGACCAACTTTATGCATGGGCTGTTCAGTTGATTGAACAAGGTGATGCTTATGTTGATCTACAAACCCCAGAAGAAATTAAGTTGAACCGTGGTAATTTCGTTGAGCCAGGTAAAAACTCACCTTATCGTGATGCGACTGTTGCAGAAAATCTTGCGCGTTTTGAACAAATGCGTAATGGTGAAATTCAAGAGGGCGGTGCTGTACTTCGTGCCAAAATCGACATGGCAAGCCCAAATGTGCATATGCGTGATCCGATTCTTTATCGTGTACTGCATTCAGAACATCACCAAACTGGTGATAAATGGAAAATGTACCCAATGTATGACTACGCTCATCCATTGTCTGATGCGATTGAAGGTATTACCCATTCACTCTGTACTTTAGAATTCCAAGATCATCGTCCATTCTATGACTGGATTGTAGAAAAAGTTCACTCGCAAGCTGTACCACGTCAGTACGAGTCTTCTCGTTTAAACATCGATTACACCATTACCTCTAAACGTAAATTACGTAAATTGGTTGAAGGTCAGCATGTACAGGGCTGGGACGATCCACGTATGCCAACAGTTGTTGGGATGCGTCGTCGTGGTTTTACCGCAGAAGGTTTACGCGATTTCTGTAAGCGTGTTGGTGTATCGAAAACGGATGGTATTGTTGATGTGGCAATGCTGGAGTTCTGTATTCGTCAGTCATTGGAAAATACCGCAGCACGTGGCATGGCAGTACTGAATCCATTGAAAGTGACATTGACCAATTTACCTGAAGAATTGGATCTCACTCGTGCACGTCATCCAAACGTGGATATGGGCGAACGTATTATTCCGTTAACACGTGAACTTTATATTGATCGTAAAGATTTTGAAGAAGTACCACCGAAAGGCTTTAAACGTCTGATTCCTGATGGTGAAGTGCGTTTACGTCATGCTTATGTGATTAAGTGTGATGAAGTAATTAAAGATGCCAATGGTGAAGTGATCGAACTTAAATGTTCAATTGACCCTGAAACTTTAGGTAAAAACCCTGAAGGCCGCAAGGTGAAAGGGGTTGTTCATTGGGTCTCTGCAACCAAAGGTGTACCTGCGGAAGTGCGTATTTACGATCGTTTGTTTAACGAAGCAGCACCAGATGCAGATGATGATTTCCTTGCACATTTAAACCCAGAATCATTGCAAGTGGTTCAAGCGGTGATTGAGCCAGCTTTAGCACAAGCAAAACCTGAAGATCGTTTCCAGTTTGAACGTGAAGGTTATTTTGTTGCGGATCAACATGATCATCAAGCAGACAAACCAGTGTTCAACCGTATTCTGGATCTGAAAGATAGCTTTAAAGCTGACAAGAAATAAGTTTTGAATTTATTGTCTTGATCTTAAAAAGCCGATTTGTTTTCAAATCGGCTTTTTATTTCTGCTGCTAATGGATTTTTTAAGCATTTTATTTTAAATCGGTGTATCGCATTGTGCGATTGTTGGTCGGTCGGTTTATTACTGATCTCGGTAATGCCTTGCTTGTTGGATATGGGCAGCAATCGCATCGATGATGAATTGATAGAGATCAGTTGGCAAATCATGTCCCATACCCTCAATTGTTAATAGCTTTGCACCAGAAATAGACTTTGCGCTATCTTGGCCGCATGCAATCGGGATTAATAAATCCTCTGTGCCATGAATCACCAGTGTCGGGGCAACGATGCGGGCGAGGTATGAGCGAATATCACCAGTTGCTGCAATTGCAGCAATTTGCCTTTTTAGTCCATCTGGATCGTAATTGCGGTCATATTCCTCTGAAATAAGTTTTAAATACGCATTTTCGTCAAAACTAAATCGAGGGCTCGAAATATATTTTGCAAAATGCAGTTTATGCAGAAAAAAATCAGTCTTATTCAAATGTGGATCTGGACTGGGGCGGGTGAGCAGCTCTATAACATCAGCTTGGGCACTTGGAAGCGCTGGGTTTCCTGTACTCGACATAATGGATATCAAGGTCTTGACTCTTTGGGGGTAAGTACTTGCCATCAGTTGGGCAATCATCCCACCCATAGAGCGTCCAATAATGTGGACTTGATCAATTGCTAAAGCATCAAGTAATCCCACTGTATCTTCAACCATATCGTGAAGCGTATAAGCAATCTTAATGTTCTCGCCATTTTGGGTGGCATGGATCAGATCACTCAACTCTGGAGCGGGTTGATCATGCAAATGTGTTGACAAGCCAACATCTCGATTATCAAACCGAATGACTCGAAAGCCTCTTTTAGCAAGCATTTGACAGAATAAATCACGCCAATGAATCATCTGAGTACCTAATCCTGAAATTAATAGAATGGTATTTTCATGCTCAGCGCCAAAGATATCGTAGTGGAGATAGAGATTGTTTGTAGAGACCTCATTCATGCTTCATCTCAAAAAAGTAAGATACAATGCTTGCAATATACTTGAGTTATCAAGTATATTGCAAGCATTGTATCGGTATTGAAATTAGTTATGAATAAGCTTGAATTATTACTGGATCAACACCTTGTTGGTTCTTTATTGAGTAAAAAACTTGATCTGGCGCTTAGCGTACACGGAATTAATCTGACGGAATTCATTCTGATGTATCACCTTGGTCTGGTGCCTGAGGTGGGATTAAATCGAATCTCATTGGCCCATAAAGTTGCACTGACGGCTTCTGGTGTCACCAGAGTGTTGCAACCTATGGAAAAAACTGGACTGATCGTAAAGACGGTTCATCCACGTGATGCGAGACAAAGCTTTGTTGTACTGAGTGCAAGTGGCCAAGAACTTCTCAGTAATGCGATCACGACGGTCGAGCACACGGTTGATTCTATCTTTGCATTATTCAATCAAGAGGAAATCAAGACGCTACAGCTTTTGTTAAATAAATTAAAAGTTTAAAGGGGAGGCAAAATGAAAGACGCGTATATTTTCCCAACCCAAGAGGATGGGATTCGTTTATTTAAGCGACATCTTCAAGGGGAGGTCGTCATGTTGAACTTACTTTGATTGAAGCAAGTGGCGGATTATTCAGATTGTCCAGATTTAGCACCAGCAACCCCAATTACAGGGCGAGAGGCTTTTCAGCGCTATATCGACCATACACGTCCATTTCTACAGCAAACGGGTGGCGATATTTTACTGCTTGCCAATGCAGGTGAATTTTTTATCGGCCCCTCTGATGAGTATTGGGACATTGTGATGTTGGTAAAACAAACATCCATTGACAGCTTTATGTCGTTTGCACAGAACCCAGAATGCATGAAGGGAAATGGACATCGTGTTGCAGCAATTCAAGATTCTAGATTACTGCCAATGCAGACAACAACACAGCTTTAACATTGGTGCAACAGAGCTTATGGATGAACCATCGAAAAAGCCCAGCGATTTAATGTTGGGCTTTTTTTACAGTTCTAAAATAGCAAGCTTTAAACATTCAGATGATCTAAGAACGTTTGAATGACCAGTCGGCACTGTTGTTCCAACTGTGCTGCATAAGCCTGATTATCTTGGCGTAATTGAGGAATGGATAAACCCGCATGACGTATTTCACAGGTATGGCCAATGAGCCATTTTTCAAAATTTTCTTCAGCGATTTCAAGATGAAACTGCAAGGCCAAGATGTTATTGCCGACAGAAAAAGCTTGATTTGGATAGATCGCCGAACTTGCCAATAAGCTACTATTTTCAGGTAAATCAAAAGTGTCGCCGTGCCAGTGCAGCACTTCGACATTTTCTAATGCGGCTAAGGGATTCGTCACAAGCACTTTAATGTCTAATTTGCTCCAACCAATCTCTTTTTGATGTCCAGCATAGACTTTTGCCCCCAGTGCATGTGCAATCAGCTGTGCGCCCAAACAAATGCCAATGGTGGGTTTATTGGCTTTTAAGCGTTGTTTTAAACCCTCAATTTCATCCACTAAAAACGGGTAGTCCTCTGTTTCATAAACACCGATTGGTCCACCGAGAATTATCGTTAAGCCTTCATAACTCAGTGCAGGACTCAGATCATCAACACCCGCTTCAAAATAACGGACGCGAAAACCCAACTGATAAAAAATATCTTCTAATGAACCAAGGTCTTCAAAAGCAAGATGCTGAATGGCGTAAACGGTTTTTAGATGAGTGGCGAGGGGCATGACCGAGTACCAATGAATAAAAATTATGTTGTATCTTAAATCATTTTTAAGACCGATGTGTTGACCTTATGCTTTTTGGACAGCACTGGAAAATAGGGCTGTCCAATTGCTCAGTTAAAAAAGCAATCTGCGTTGATGATGTTCTTCAACAGTTGGAACCACATGTTCATCCTTTAAATCGACACCAGATAAGCCCAGTCGTTTGGAGTTATGCATTAAAGCCAATAGGCGTTGTGTGGCAATCGGCGTACTTAATCCTGCGGGACGAATATTGGAAATACAGTTGCGTTGTGAATCTAGGCAACCGCTGTGCGCTTTCCATGTGTAGTAGAGTCCCATACTGTCAGGTGAACTGAGCCCAGGACGTTCACCGATCAGCATAATCAACATACGGGCCTGAAAAATTTCAGCAATTTCGTCACCCAAAGCAACTCGGCTGCCTGTGGCAATTGCAATTGGGGCTAAGGACCACTGTTGTTCTGCAAAAGGCTGGATCAGTGCCTGTATAAAAGGCAGTGCATTTTCTTCAATGGCACGGGCGGATAAACCATCACCAATCACAATACAGACATCATAACCCTGCGAATCTTTTTGCATCTGCTGAAGCAGTTGCGTCGAATCGGTTGAAAGTAAACGTCCTAAATCAGGCCGCTTCAAATACAGCTCTTTATGTTCAGCCTGACTTTGTACATGGATTGGGTTTAAACCTAGTTTCTGTAGCTGTTCTTGCAGATGCGTGACATTCAGTGATTGGAAAACCGCATCTTTGGCTTGGGCGTGGCTGAGTTGGAAATCAAGCAATGCACGGGTTGGAATGCTGCATCCTGCACGTCCAATGGCAATACGGGCATCGGTAAACTGTTTTAGTGTTTCCCACTGGTCTTGATGCGCCTGTGCAGGAAATTGAATATCTTTAGAAAGCTTCATGAGATTCTCCTTAATGCATCAATAATCTGGAGAATTGAGCAGGCATGTGCTCTGCCCAATGAATCTGTTGCTGCTGCTGTTTTAAAATGCCTTGTTGTTCCAACCAGAGTGAAAACTCGGGGGCGGGTTGCAATCCAAGCAGTTGTCTGAGATACAGCGCATCATGAAAAGAGGTAGTTTGATAATTCAACATTACATCATCTGAACCTGGAATGCCCATAATAAAATTAATGCCTGCTGTACCAAATAAGGTCAGCAGCACATCCATATCGTTCTGATCGGCATCTGCATGATTGGTATAGCAAATATCGCAGCCCATTGGCAGACCGAGCAACTTGCCACAGAAATGATCTTCTAAGCCTGCGCGAATAATTTGTTTTCCGTCGTAGAGATATTCAGGTCCAATAAAGCCGACCACGGTATTGACCAATAAAGGCTTGTATTTGCGCGCCACAGCATAGGCACGTGCTTCGATGGTTTGCTGATCAACGCCGTGATGCGCATTACTGGACAGGGCACTACCTTGACCCGTTTCAAAATACATCACATTGTTACCAAGCGTACCGCGGTTTAAAGACAGCGTTGCTTCATAACCTTCTTGTAGCATTTGAAGTGAAATACCAAAACCTTCATTGGCTTTTTGTGTACCTGCAATAGATTGAAACATCAGGTCAATTGGAACATTCTTTTCTGCCAGTTGTATGCCAGAACTGATGTGGGTCAGAACACAAGACTGGGTTGGGATTTGATATTCCTGAATGACATGGTCGATCAGCTTTAACAGCTCAGAGAGATTATGCAGATTGTCTGTTGCTGGATTAATCCCAATCACTGCATCGCCATTGCCATACATCAGACCATCTAAAATACTGGCGGAAATACCCAGCACATCATCGGTGGGATGATTGGGTTGTAAACGCGTGGATAAATGTCCTTTTAAACCGATGGTATTGCGAAACTGGGTAATGACCTCACATTTGCTTGCAACATAAATTAAGTCTTGATTGCGCATGATTTTACTCACAGCGGCAACCATTTCTGGGGTTAAACCCGCTGCAAGCTGTTGCAGTTTTTCGGTGGTTGCATCTTCACTCAGTAACCAGTTACGGAAATCACCCACCGTAAAATGTGCAATTGGTGCAAATAGATCAGCGCGATGTTCATCAATAATCAGACGGGTAATTTCATCGGTTTCGTAATCGACTAGCGTTTCATTTAAAAAGTTTTTTAACGGTACATCTGCCAGTGTAATTTGTGCAGCAACACGTTCAGTTGCATCCTGTGCAGCAACCCCCGCCAGTTGATCACCAGAACGCAAAGGGGTGGCTTTTGCCATCAAGGTTTTAAGATCGGCAAACTGATAGTGTTGTTGGGCTACGATTTGACGGTAACGCATGCGCTTCTCCTTAATCTTTCTGATTATTGCTTTTCATCTGCCGTGATCTGGGCAAACTCTTCTTCTGGCGTCCCTTGTATGAGTTGATGACGGCTATAAAAAATAAAATAGGCAATAAAGACCATATAAATGCCTGCTGCAATACACCACACTTTAGGATTGACCAGAAAACCTGCGACAACTGCGATGGCAGCCAAAATTAAGGCAATGCTCGAGGTGACGATGCCACCAGGTGTTTTATAGGGACGGTGCATTAAGGGACGAGATACGCGTAGCTTAATATGTGAAAGCATCATCAAGACATAAGAAATGGTCGCACCGAAGACTGCAATTAAAATCAGTAAATCGCCTTCTTTACTTAAGGACAAGAAGAAGCCAATGATGCCAGGAATAATAATGGCTAAATAAGGGGCGTGATTTTTGTTGGTCAATGACAGCGATGTGGGTAAATAGCCGGCACGGGAGAGTGCAAAAATCTGGCGTGAATAGGCATAGATAATTGAAAAGAAACTGGCGATAAGCCCAGCAAGACCGACAAAATTAACAAAGTTCGCCAGCCATGTACCTTGACCATAGACTTTGACGAGCGCATCGACCAAGGGCGCACTGGAGTTTTGTAAGGTACTGGCACCGGCTGCACCTGCGCCTAAAAATAGAATCAGTAGGGCAAAAGCGGTTAAAATTAACATCGCACCAATCAATCCGCGTGGTAGTGATTTGGCAGGGTCTTTGGCTTCTTCAGCAGCTAAAGGTACACCTTCAACAGCCAAGAAAAACCAAATCGCATAGGGAACCGCTGCCCAAATGCCTAAATAGCCATAGGGTAAAAAGCTGCTTGCGCCAAATTGTTGCCCGGCAGCAATATCAAACAGATTCTGCGAATTAAAATGAGGCAACATCGCAACGATAAAAACAGCCAGTGCAATCGCTGCAACCAAGGTGATGGCAAACATAATCTTAAGTGCTTCACCAGCACCTTTCAGGTGGATCCCCATAAAAATCAGATAACAGGCTAAATAAACTTGCCAGCCGCCAATACCGAATAGAGATTCACAATAGGCCCCAATAAAGACCGCAATAGCGGCAGGCGCAATCGCATACTCAATCAGAATCGCGGTACCTGTTAAATAACCACCGAGTGGACCAAATGCAATACGGGCAAAACTATAACCGCCACCCGCTGTAGGCAGCATGGTCGCCATTTCGGACATGGCAAGACATAGGCAGAGATACATCACGGCAACGACCGCGGTGGCAACAAACATGCCGCCCCAACCCCCTTGAGCGATACCAAAATTCCAGCCAGCGAAATCGCCTGAAATAACATAGGCGACCCCTAAGCCGATCAGTAATAACCAGCCCACGGCACCTTGCTTGAGTTTTCTTTGGGCAAAATAATCTTCAGAAGAGGTTGCAGATGCTGAAAGTGCAGAAATAGGTTCTTGATTGTTCATACAAAGCTCCGTGTATGGGTCTCATCAGCAAGATGCAAAAGCAATGCCGATGTTGCACACCTTGTGCCAAAATTAAATTTTTATTTGATTGCTTGATCCAGTTTGCTTGAGAAAATACGGTGTTTATTGAGTCATCAGTACATTAGGGTTTAAGGCTGTATAAGCCTATGTCGCAAGGCTTATACAGGGTTTGATCCTTCTATAGACTTAGAAAAAGCCCATGGCTTTGGTTGAATAGCTCACCAACAGATTTTTGGTTTGTTGATAGTGGTCGAGCATCATTTTGTGATTTTCACGGCCTACACCTGACTTTTTATAGCCTCCAAATGCAGCATGAGCTGGGTAGATGTGGTAACAATTGGTCCAAACTCGACCCGCTTCAATGGCACGACCTGCACGATAGGCGGTATGGGTTGAACGTGACCAGACCCCAGCACCTAAGCCATACATGGTGTCATTGGCAATCTGAATGGCTTCATCAAAGTCCTTGAATGTAGTTACCGACAGCACAGGGCCAAAGATTTCTTCCTGAAACACTTGCATGTTGTTATGACCTTTAAAGATGGTCGGTTCGATGTAGTATCCATTGCCGACCTCTTGGCGACCATGCCCACCCAATAGCACTTCCGCACCTTCCTGTCGGCCTGTATCGATACAACGTAGGATTTTCTCTTGCTGTTCCAGTGAGGCTTGTGCACCGACCATGGTGTCGGTATCAAGTGGATGTCCGAGTTTGATGCGCTTGACGCGTTCAATGGCTTTTTCCATAAACTGATCGGCAATACTTTCCTGAATCAAGGCACGCGATGGGCAGGTGCAGACTTCACCTTGATTCAGCGCAAACATGGCAAAACCTTCAAGGGTTTTATCCAGAAAATCATCGTCATGATCCATCACATCGGCAAAAAACACATTTGGTGATTTTCCGCCCAGCTCCAAAGTCACTGGAATGATGTTTTCGGTGGCATATTGCATGATCAATTGCCCAACTTGGGTTGAACCGGTAAACGCAATTTTGGCAATACGTGGACTGGTCGCAAGCGGTCGACCAACTTCGGCACCGTAACCATTGACGATATTGAGTACACCCGCAGGTAATAGGTCCTGTATCAGTTCAGCCACCAATAAAATACCGACGGGGGTTTGTTCTGCAGGTTTGATCACCACGCAGTTGCCCGCTGCCAATGCCGGTGCCAGTTTCCATGCCGCCATCAAAATCGGGAAGTTCCAAGGGATGATTTGTCCAACCACGCCGAGTGGTTCATGAAAATGATAGGCAATGGTATCTTCGTCTATCTCAGAAATACCACCTTCCTGTGCGCGAATACAGCCTGCAAAATAACGGAAATGATCTATGGCCAAAGGGATATCAGCCGCCAGTGTTTCACGCACGGGTTTACCATTATCCCAAGTTTCAGCCACTGCTAACATTTCCAAATTGGCTTCCATACGGTCAGCAATTTTAAGTAATAAATTAGATCGTGTAGTTGGAGAGGATTTATTCCATTCTTTCTTGGCTTTGTGGGCGGCATCCAGTGCTAATTCAATATCTTCTGCACTCGAACGTGGGATACGAGTAAAACTTTTGCCATCGACAGGAGAAATATTGTCGAAGTAGACTCCTTTAACGGGGGCAACCCACTGTCCACCAATAAAGTTTTCATATTGGTCTTTAAAATGGATTTTTGAACCAGATTGATTCGGATCAACATAGCGCATATACATACTCCTTTATGTGTTGTGATATTTTTAAATAAAGTACTGGGTACGTTATTGAGAATGACGTTATCGCGTTGAAGGTTGGAAAAAGGTTGGAATCGCATGTAAGGGAATAGGGAAATTACAAATGCATACAAAAAGGGAATTACAGCAACAGCGGACATTGGTTGAGCAACTCAGGGCACAAAGTAGTCTCAACCCACAACATGCCGAAAAAATGGAACAGAGTATTGCCAGTTCATGGGAGCGTTCTACACTCGCTGATATTCCTAAAGAACGTTTAGCTGCACCGTTGCTCGATCAAGTTTCGACTCAGACAGGTTCTTTGGCCTTGGCATTGCAGGCTTGCCAACAAGACCTCAAGCATGTTGCAGAGCAGTCAGCGATGGTGCTTGCGGTTGGCGATGTCGGCAGTACCATTATTTGGACGGCATCCTGTACTCAAATGCGCAATGCTGCCGAACGTGTCCATTTTGTTGCAGGTGGGCAATGGCAGGAAGAACTGGTCGGCACCAATGCACTGGCACTTTCGCTCAAGACGCAGAAATCAAGTTGTGTATTTTCCAATGAACACTATATGGCGTCGGTGCATGATTGGGTTTGCTATGCTGCCCCGATCCTCGACCCATACTCCAAACAAGTCTTAGGCGTAGTGGATTTATCCACCACATGGGAAAACCACAATAGTTTAGGTTTATTGGCGGTCGAACGCTGCGCCGCAATTATTCAAATGGCGGTGCAACAATTACAACAACAACATGTGTATCTCCGTACTTTTAATACAGCGCAGGTCTTGATCAATGGCAAGCACTTAAGCTTAAGCCCGAGACAAGTTGAAATTTTGGTAATTTTGGCTTTATGCCCACAAGGGCTGAATTTAGAGAATTTACATCAGGCTTTGTATGGGGAACGCAAAGTCAGTATGGGGACATTAAAAGCGGAGATGTCGCATTTAAGAGAGCACTTGGGCGATTTACTTGGTTCTCGTCCTTATCGCCTGAATGTACCTGTTGAGGCGGATTTTCTGCAACTGGAACAAGCATTGGATGCGGGTTATATCAACACAGCCCTGCAAGGTTATACCGGCATTTTTTTAGCGAAAACCGAAAGTCCATTTTTATCAGCTTGGCGGGATTGCTTGGAATCTCGTTTGAGTCATGCGATTTTCCAGACACAGGGCAGTGATGCTTTATTAAAGCATTTGGCTTATTGTCCGGAAGCCGTGGATGCGGCTGAACGCTTATTGGAGTTATTACCAGCCTCGCATCCCGCTAAAAATATGCTCAGTAAGTACCAAGACCACTGAGCATCAAGATATTTAAAATGGTCGTCGGTATTACTGGATTTTTTCAGTTAACCAAGCAAACAGATCTTTATAGACCTGTGCACGAACAGGCGGGGCAGATAAAACCAAATCATGCAAACCATTTTGAATAGACAGGGTTTGCACATCGCCTTTCATTTTCTTGGCATTTTGCGTCATATCATTGACATCCAGAATCACATCGCTTTGCTGTGCATCAATGCCCCATTTTTTAGGGAATTTGGATTGATGTGAATGCATGATCAAGGTCGGCACATTTAAGGTCACACCTTGATGGATTTCTTTTTGTGCTTCGTGAATTGCCGTGACAAAAGAGAGATGAACAAAAGGCATGGTTTTCGGTTTCCAATCCAGATTGAAATCCCATTCGCCGTAAAAATCTTTATGCAAGCTTGGTGTGTACCACGGGTTTAGACCACTTGGAAATTTTGCATTCGGTAAGCGTTTACCCACTTCACTGAGCAAGGGAATCCCGACCTTTTTCTCAATAACACTCTTATAGAAGTCATAAAAGGGGCTGTTGTTCCAAACCGCTTTAATTAAACGATGATCAGGATAATGTGCAGCATATAAAGTGGCAATTAAACCGCCTGTCGAATGTCCTGCCAGTACAACTTGATTGTGGTTTTCTTGACTGATCACTTCGAGTGCTTTACTGATTTCAGCATCGTATTCGCGCAAATCTAAAACGTAGTAGAGTTTTTGATGAGGAAGTTTTGAGCGGCCATATTTTCTCAGGTCGAGTGCGTAAAAATCGTAACCATGCTGATTGAATTGTTCAGCCATTTCTTTTTGGAAAAAATAATCTGCAAAACCATGAATATATAAAACTGCTTTTTTGGTCGCTTCTGTAGCTTTATTGCGAACCAGTGTAGCAACAACTTTTCCATCATAGTCATCAGCAAAATTTAAAGTCAGTTGCTGATAATCTTCACCGAGTATATCTGGCTGATATGTATAGAGATTTGAAGTAGTCATTTTTATATATCAAGTCTGAATTCATTAACAACCACATTAAATGAAAACCCTTGGATGTCAATGCAATTATGCGACACCAAGCGTTCGCGAATTGGATTTGCATTTTTATTTTTGCGAAAAAATCGTTAAGCTATGCACTGTTGTTTTTGACTGAAGAAATTATGAAACAAGAGACTGCACTCAAGTTACTTAAAGCTGGGGAAAATGTTTTTTTAACGGGCTCAGCAGGTGCAGGAAAAACCTATACGCTTAATCAGTACATTCATTATCTCAAAGCACGTAAAGTGCCTGTGGCGATCACTGCATCCACAGGGATTGCGGCGACGCATATGAATGGCATGACCATCCATACTTGGGCAGGGATCGGGATTAAAGACCGCCTAAGTGATGATGATCTGAAACGGATGAAAGAGCGTAAATATTTAAAAGAGCATTTAGAAAATGCCCAAGTCTTGATTATTGATGAAATTTCAATGCTGCATGCCAAGCAATTGAATTTGGTTAATCAGGTATTGAAATACTTTAAAGAAAGTGACGAAGCCTTTGGTGGGATTCAGGTCATTGTTGCTGGTGACTTCTTCCAGTTACCGCCAGTCGGTAAAAAGGATGAAAGCAATCGCGATAAATTCTGCTTTATGTCAGAGGCTTGGGTCGAAGCCAAATTCCGTGTCTGTTATTTGACTGAACAGCATCGTCAGGATGATGAAATCCTCAATCAGATTCTCAATGCAATTCGGGCACAGAATATTCAAAGCAACCATATTAGTGCTTTGCAACAATCGCGTCAGCACGATATTGGCGAGACCTTTACCCGTTTATACACACATAATATGGATGTCGATAATATTAATTATCAGCACCTGAATGAAATTGACAATGAAAGCCATCAATTCAATGCCGTGGTCGATGGCAACGAAAAGTTGATGGAAACCTTAAAATCATCAGTGCGTGCGCCTGAAGAACTCACCCTAAAGAAAAATGCCAAGGTGATGTTTGTTAAAAACAACTTTGATATGGGCTATATCAATGGCAGTTTGGGTGAAGTGATTGGTTTTGAAGAAGATGATAAGCAGGGCATTTTGCCTAAAGTAAAGTTGACGGATGGCACAACCTTCTTGGTTGAACCTGAAACATGGTCGATTGAAAATGAAGCGGGTAAGGCAATTGCCAGTTTTCAACAGATTCCGTTGCGTTTGGCGTGGGCAATCACTATTCATAAAAGCCAAGGGATGACTTTGGAAGCTGCAGAGATCAATCTCAGTAATACCTTTGAAAAAGGTCAGGGCTATGTGGCTTTATCACGCTTAAAATCTCTGACAGGGCTGAAATTGCTCGGCTTTAATGAGCAGGCA
This sequence comes from Acinetobacter sp. 102, assembly GCF_037028485.1. NCBI lineage: Bacteria > Pseudomonadati > Pseudomonadota > Gammaproteobacteria > Moraxellales > Moraxellaceae > Acinetobacter > Acinetobacter sp. 102. Next base: position 31,625 of record NZ_JAZEZK010000010.1, on the reverse strand, counting down.
CTTGAGCTGGATAGTCTCGCAATCAAAGCAGATCGCCGTTTTCAGGAATTATCGAGTGAAGCGGAAGCCAACTTTGAAAATATTGATTTAAGCACACAGCATAATGCCTTTATTCGGCATTGTGGTGGCACACTGAATGCGACTGAAATTGCCCGTAATGAAAAGAAAATCGCCAAAGGTGCAAAACAGAATTATGCTGCAGCGACCTTGGATGAAACCCGTACTTTATTTGAAGAAGGCTATGAAATTGAAGATATTGCACATGAGCGTGGTTTAACCCCTGCAACGATCATCAATCATCTGGCACGTTTGCATAAAGAGCAGGGTTTGGATATTTCAGTTGCCAGTCCAGGCGATGAAGTGATTGAAGAAGTGCGTAAGATTTATAAGCGTTTGCATAAACGTAAAAACCCTGAACATTTTACTGATGATGGTTCGATTAAATTGCGTCCCATTGTTGAAGCCACTAGTCCGCGAATGGCTTATGACCAAGTCCGTTTAGCTTTATTATTTGTAGAATAGGAATCATAAAAATGCCGCATTTAATTGCAAACTATTCGGCTAATTTAACAGAGTTAAATCCGCATCAATTATTAAAAGATGCGAATATCGCATTAATTGAAACGGATTTATTTGTCGCACATGATATTAAATCTCGTGCATTTAAAGACGAGATATTTTTAATTGGTTTGGATGAAACAGAAGAAGCCTATATTCATTTAAAACTGTATTTATTGAGTGGCAGAACGCAGGCTCAAAAACAAGCTGTTGGTGCGGCATTGTTGCAGCGACTGCAGCAAAAAAGCTATATCCAGTCTGAAGTCAGCTATCCGATACAGTTGTGTGTTGAAGTGATTGATATGCCGAAAGAGGATTATTTTAAGGCCACGGTCTAAGGCTGAATAATTGCTGTTTTATCAAATAGGGAGAATTGGCCTTATTTGATAAAATATTTTAGTTTATATGTATTCTGATTTAATCCTGTAAAAAAATTATTAATCATTATTTTAAGCGCTTAGACTAAAATTGGCAGTTTATGGCAGGCTTTGTTGCAAGAACGTAACATTAAAAATATAGACAGATTTGTATGCTGTTTATAAAATAGCGTAAATTTTAGTTAATATTTTATAAAATAATGTTGAGTAATATATTTCAGGCCTAGGATAATTTGGGCCTTACCGCACAAAAACGTGCAATCCATATTCAATTTTCTAATCAAAATTTAAATACTCAAGTCTTCCTGCAACGTATTGATGGTCAGCATCAACTGAATGAAGGATTTAGGGCAGAACTGATTTGCCTGTCGACCAATGCGGCGATTCCACTCAAACAATTTATTGGTAGCCAAGCAGCAATTGATACGGTGACTGATCAAGGTCAACTCACTCGTGTCACAGGCATTATTACTCAAGCCTTACAAGGACAATCAGACGGTAGCCTGACCGTATATAAACTCACCTTAGAAGATCCAACTGCACTGTGGAAGCAACGCCGTAACAGCCGTGTGTTTATGAACAAGAGCGTGCGTGATGTAGTGGAAATCATCTTCAAAGAGTGGCAACAAAAAAGCCCCTTATTTGCATCCAGCTTAACGCTTGATTTAAGCGGACTCAGCCAAGATTACGACATTCGTCCCTTTATTATGCAATATAATCAATCAGATGAAGATTTTTTAACATCTTTGATGCGTAGCGAATCGATTAACTGGCTCATTGATGAAGCTGAACGAACCGTCGCGCAAAGCAGTGCTGCGATTCAGCCGCAAAAACTACGTCTGATTGACGACAATAGCCAGTACCAAGCTTTAGAGCGTCGACAGATCCGTTATCACCGTAGTAGTGCCACTGAACAATATGACAGCATGACCAGTCTGGTTGGACAACGCTCACTGCAACCGAGCAGTGTACATGTACAACGCTGGCAAGCCGATGCACTGGAACAAGAAGATGGTGCAGGCAGTGTACAGAGCACACATCAACACAGCGAACAATATGACAATGCCAGTCTTGGTCTGGAACAGGCATGGCACTTTTCACCCGCATGGATGCAAGACCTGAATGGGGAAGATGGTGCAACCCCATCGGGCAATGCTCAAATTGAAAAACTGAATCGGAACTTGGGTCAATACTACGACTTACAATCCAAACAATTTACAGCCCATACCACCGTGCGCGATACCCATGTCGGTTACTGGTTTGAATTGGCTGAACATCCTGAAATTGATCAACATGATGGCAGTGATAAAGAATTCCTGATTACAGGCAAAAACTTTTATAACCAAAACAACTTACCTAAAGATCTACATCAACAGATCAATCAATTATTAGCACAAAGCAACTGGCAACCGACTCAATCGAATAATGAAGAGCGCCAAGCCAACCAACTGATTCTGCAACGCCGCAATATCAAAACCGTTCCTGAATTTAACCCATTGCAACACCGTCCAGCAGCTTCACCACAACGTGCCAAAGTGGTTGGGCCAAGCGGCGAAGAAATCTATGTGGATGAATGGGGACGGATCAAAGTCCGTTTCCTGTTTACCCGCAATGACGACCATAGCCATGATGGTGGTGCGGGAGCGAATGACAACGACACCGATTCAGCTTGGGTGGATGTACTGACCCCTTGGGCAGGTGAAGGCTTTGGCGCACGATTCTTACCCCGTATTGATGAAATCGTAGTCATCGACTTCTTTGATGGTAATATTGATCGTCCATTTGTAGTGGGACGTATCCATGAAGGCCATCGCAGCCCAACCAAATTTGACAATGCAGGTAGGCTGCCAGACACCAAGAAACTGGCAGGAATCAAATCGAAAGAATATCAGGGCGAAGGTTTTAACCAACTGCGCTTTGATGATACCACAGGTCAGATCAGCGCCCAGTTGCAAAGCAGTCATGCTGCCAGTCAACTCAATCTAGGGAAGTTGAGTCACCCTAAAGCAACAGCTGAAAGTGAAGATCGCGGTGAAGGTTTTGAGCTGCGCACTGACCAATGGGGTGCAGTACGCGCAGGCGAGGGTCTACTGCTTTCCACACATAAACAGGATCAAGCCCAAGGTGAACATCTGGATGCCCAAGTTGCTAAACAACAGCTAGAAGGCAATCAAAGCAATGCCAAAGCCTTGAGTGAAGTGGCCAAGAATCAGCAGACTGATGAAATAGAATCGCTGGATCAACTCAAAGAATTTGCTGAGCAGATTCAAGAGAAGATCGCTCAGTTTAAAAAATCATTGCTATTGCTGAACTCACCAGCAGGGATTGGTCTAAGTAGCAATGAAGATATTCATTTATCTGCGGATGGACAAATCAATCAGTTTGCAGGCGATAGTATCAATTTGAGTACACAGAAAAATCTGATTACGCATGCGCAAAACAGAATCAGTGTGTTTGCAGCGCAGAATGGAATTAAGCAAGTGGCTGCCAAAGGTAAGGTTGAAGTCCAAGCGCAGTCGGATGGTATGGATTTACTGGCCAAGCAAGGGATTCAGATTATTTCAACTGAAGACCGTATTGAGATCAGCAGTCCGAAAGAGATTGTGATTACTGCGGGTGGTTCTCAGATCAAACTGAATGGTTCAGGTATTTTCCCTGTGACCAGTGGCAAGTTTGAGGTGAAAGCAGGGCAGCATTTACTCGCCTCAGGCGCGAGTGCAAGTAGCAATGCACCCCAGTTACCACAAGCAAAATCATTGAAAGGCGCGCTACAGTTATTAAGAAGTTATGGGGGAGATAATTTCTTTAAGCAGAACAGCTATAAAGTGATTGATTCTCTGGGTAAGCAACTGACTGGCAAACTAGATGGAAATGGTTTTGCGCAAGTGACAGGCATTGCACCAGGTGCAGCTAAGGTCATTTTTGAAAAAGATGAGACCAGTGCATGGGCATCAAGTAGTGACTTTAAACGTGATTATACTTGGGCAGAGCCAGTAGAAAAAGTTGTCGCCTCATTAAGCAGTGCATTGGGACAGAACATGAAGCAACAGCTGAGCAGCAGTTTAGTTTCGATGGATAAAAACAGCCTTAAAAATATAGGTAAAAATACCTTAAATGGTTTGGTTGAGCAGACGGTTGGGCAAATCAAGGATCAAGTCAGCAATACCGCTTTAAGTGCTGTTTCAAAGCAACTGAACCTTAATATTTCTCCAGATCAAATGAAAAGCTTGGCGCAACTCGCCATGAATCCGAGCCAGTCGGTTGACATGATCAAAGCACAGGGTGTGGGTTTTGTAAAAGATCAGGCAGCTACAAAATTGGCGGAGGCCACCCAAATGGATTCGATTCTTCAACAAGGCATCGTTGATCGTTTTCATGGTCAGAACAATGGTTAGGACAGATTTTAATTCACGCGCAGCAATTTAAAAAATAGATGTATTGAAATAAATTAAGGGTTTGAGATTGATGGCTACGGAAAAAACACAACTGGCAACAGATCAAAAAGCGTCGAAGGTTGAACTTGCTGTTTTTAATTTGGACAGCGTACACACGGTAACTGACCTGCAAATGATTGCCAAGCAAATCCAGCTTTATTTACAGGTATGTGGGAATACCAGTTTAGAACAATTACAAGGGAGTGCGAATACTGCAACGGTAGCCAATATTTTTGCTTTAACTGGCAGTGTGCTGGATTTAATTTTATACGCGACCGACAGCAAGACAGAGGATGCTGCGGTACAACAGGGTGCATTGCTCGCTGCAAATTTAATTGGTTTATTTGCGGAACCAAGCAATGAAGCACATGCGCGTATGGCATTACGTCCGATGTTTGGTCTAATGTCGCAATGTTTATATCCTGAAAATGGAAAGATTAAAGACGCGGATATTAAACGCTTGGGACTACATCTGAATGCGATGGTCGCAGGTGATTTAGAAAAGTTTTTACAAGAAACACAAGCCAAATTAGCGACCTTGCTCTCACAGGCAACGATTTTAGGCAGCAGTATTCTGACGAGCTTGTCTGTGCCTGCTACACCAATGAATGCGAGCATGGCTGCAACGTCGGCAGGTGTGACAGCAGAGAAAAGAGACCCCAAACTCAAATTTAGCAATTGGGCTGCACCTCTCATTGATTTAATCGGTAAACCGAGTCAGGCAGATTTAACCCCTAAACTACAACCCAATATTCAAACACGCCTGCAACAAGAAGCAATACAGGCAATTGCAACTTTAAGCCAGACTTTACAGCAGCAAGCCAATGCAGGGCAGAAATACAGCTTGGCTTGGTTATTACAACAAACTTTAACTGCGATTCAGGCCAGCGAAAATAAAGGCAATGCCAGTGTGCCGATTAATCAGACGGGAGAATATGAGCGTCATACCAAAGGTGATACCTTGGAGTTTGTGAGCTTACAGGCGGATGCGTTGAATGCACCACCTTGTGAAGGTAATGGGTCAGAGACGGGTAAGAGTATCAGTTATTCAATTGGCGCAGAGCGGGTTCAGCATGCCGATTTCTATTTACCGAAAGTTGGTTTTGTATTTAGTCGCCAATATAACTCGCAAATGGATGAGTTTGATCAGGGGATGATTGGCGCTCGTTGGATGATGCCTTTTTCCAATGTGATTTTGCCAAAAGAACAAGGTTACGTCTTTATTGATGCGAAAGGGCGTAAACATGCCTTACCATCTACGATTTTGCAGCAGGCTTATACCGTTCCTTATGAAGGAGTGACGGTTCATCCAGTTGGAAATGGTGATTTACTATTAAATTTTGGTGGTGAATGGAGTTTACATTTTCATCAATTTGGTCTTGGTCAGCCCTATCATTTAATTCAACAATTCAATGAAAATTCCAATGAAAAAATTAGCCTAAGTTATCTTTTGGCAGATGGTGTTGCTTATCTGCAAACTATTGATTTCCAATTTGAACAGGCTCAGCACCAACTAAAATTTGCCTTTAATGAGCAAGTTAAGATTATTGCGGTATTTGTGGATGATCAAATTGAGCCTTGGGCACGCTATTACTATGATGCACAAGGTAATCTGATTACAGCTTTCGATCAAAATGGGTATGCACGTCAATACGAATATAATCAGGCGCACCAGCTAACGCGCTATACCGATCGTACAGGACGTGGACAAAATATTCGTTATGAATCGACGTTGCCAAATGCCAAAGCCATTGAAGAATGGGCGGATGACGGCAGTTTCCATACCAAACTGAAATGGCATCCGCGTTTACGTCAAGTTGCGGTTTACGATGCCTATGATGTACCAACCTATTATTATTTTGATTTGGATGGTTTTACCTATCGGACTCGTTTAGCTGATGGTCGAGAGTCTTGGTATTCTCGTGACGGTGAAAAACGCATTACTCGACAAATTGACTTTGAAGGTCGGGAAACTCAGCAAGAATATAATGATCAAGGGCAACTGGCGAAAATTGTACAGCCGAATGGTGGTGTGATTCGCTTTGCTTATGATGAACAAGGCAATTTAACCGAGACCAAAGATCCAGAAGGTAATATCTGGAAACGTGAATATGATGCACAGGGCAATGTTAGCAAAGAGATTAATCCCTTAGGTCATGTCACTCAATATAAATACAACAGCAATAATCAAGTGGTGGAAGTGGTTGATGCCAAAGGAGGTATCAAGAAAATCCAGTACAATGATCAAGGGCAAATGCTGTCTTATACCGATTGTTCAGGCAAAAGCAGTACATGGGAATATGATGAAGAAGGTGATCTAAGTGCCCAGCAAGCGGCGAATGAACAGAAAGTTCAATATCTGTATAGTCTGCAAGGCAAAGATAAAGGTCAGCTTCAAGCCATCGTGTATCCAGATGGCTTGAAAGAGCTATTTGAGCATGATCAAGAAGGTCGCCTGCTTAATCACACCGACACCAACGGCTTAACCACTCAATATCAATACAATACTGTCGGCCTGTTAGAACAACGCATTGATGCCAATCAGCATCGTGTGGGCTATCAATGGGATAGACAGGGTCGTATCCAAAAGCTTATTAATCAAAATCAGGCTGAATACCAGTTTAGCTATAACAAGTTTGGTCAGTTGGTCAGTGAACAAGCATTTGATGGTGAGGAAAAGCATTATAGCTATAGTGAAAATGGTCTATTGTTCCAGATTCGACAACCCAATATTCTGACTGAATTTAGCTATTATGATGATGGACAGATTGCTTCTAAAACATATACGCATCTGCATACTCATCAAAGCCAGACAGAGCAATTTGAATATAATTTAAATCAACAATTAAGCTCGGCCAGTAATGCAGAAAGTCAGGTTCAACTGTATCGTAATCAGCTTGGACAATTGGTGCGTGAACACCAGCATTATAAAATGTTGAATCTAACGGCTGTACTGCGTTATGAATATGATGAACTGGGTCATCTGGTTAAAACGATTCGTCCAGACGGACAGCAACAGACCAATCTAAGTTATGGTTCAGGACATATCTACGGAATTGCGTTTAATCAGCAGGATGTTGTTTCTTTCCAACGTGATGATTTGCATCGTGAAACGGGACGTTTTCTGGCAAATGGTTTGGTGCAAACCAAGTATTATAATGATGTGGGGTTATTGATTTCTCAACAGATTGAGCCTGAGCAAGAAAGCTCAGATCGACTCCGTTATCAAGCGCATAGGCATTATCAATACGATAAAAACTATTTGCTCACCCAAGTTGAAGACAGTCGTTTAGGACAGCTTAATTATCAATATGATCCGATTGGACGTCTGATTTCAATGCAAAGTCAGCATAAAAACGAGAGTTTTAAGTTCGATCCAGCGGGGAATCTGATTGACCCAATCAACCAGACAACACATGCCAAAAACAATTTAATCAAGCAGTATCAAGGCAAGCATTATCAATATGATGTACAAGGCAATGTGATTGAAACCATGCAAAATGGTAAGGTCTTAAAGCTGACTTGGGATAATCATAACCGTTTGATTCAAAGTAACTTGAATGGGAAAGTGACTCAGTATGGTTATGATGTCTTTGGACGTCGTTTATATAAGAAATCATCAAATCAAGACTTCACCTTATTTGGATGGGATGGAGATTTGATGATTTGGGAATCTAGCCAAAATTCGAGCCATCCTGAGAACAGTTATACCAAACATTATGTCTATGAGCCTGATAGCTTTGTACCGTTAATGCAGGCGGGGTATCAGGGTTTTATTCAACTGATAGAAACACCTGATTATAGTGAATATCTCAACAAGCCTTATTCGGTTTATAAAGATCCGATTTGGAGCAGCGATACACGTAAAAACCGTGTGGCTTTAGAACAGACGGTATTTTATCATTGTGATCAGGTTGGAACACCGCAAACACTGAGTAATGCCGCAGGTGAATGTGTTTGGGAAATTACTCAGGATACATGGGGGACTGCGCTCGAGATTCAAATGCTAAATAAGGACAATCCATTTGAGCAGAGCAATATTAGATTCCAAGGCCAATATTACGATAATGAAACAGGACTGCATTATAACCGTTATCGTTATTATGAGCCGTATAGTGCAAGGTATATGAGTAAAGATCCGATAGGACTTGAGGGCGGTATGAATACCTCTGCTTATGTAAATAATCCGAATCAATGGATTGATCCGAAAGGATTAAATGGAATGAATTTTGGTGAGATGTTTGGTATTCCTGCTAGTGCTCAATCTGGTTTAGCGTACCAAGGAAGGAAGAATTATGATTGTTACGCTGAAACTGGAGAGCTATGTAAGTTAAATATACCACCATTATTTGATTATGTTGCATGTAGTGGTGGCGGATTAGGAGTAGGTGTTGGCTTTGTAAAAAATCAATGGACTGGTGAGTATTATATGAGTGGTTCTAAGGATTCTATTTTAGCACCTGTGGCAAAATCAGCTGCACAAAAAAAACCATTTAGCGCTAAAGATTTAGCGGGGATTAGTTGTGTAGGTGGTAATATTCATAATATTCCAAGTTATACAAAATCAATGATGACGATGGGAGAAATTACAAACGAATTTGTAAGTGGAGCTTCTGTCTCAGTTGGAGGTGGAGCTTATGGTGCAGTAGCAAACTTAGTTGTTCCATTAGTAAACAAAAGTAGTCCCGTGCGAGGAGCATGGGCTTCTGAATTTGGTGTAGGAACACCAGGGGTAAATGTTGGAGTCAGTGGCACAGTTAGTGTTGATACAATTTTAGATGCAGTCAAACCTAATAGAGAAAAGAATTAAGAGAGTAATTGTAATGTCTATTATAGTAAGAAATTCGGTTTTGAAATTTATATTATTAATTTTAATTAGCTTAGGTTTTTCTGGGTGTGACTTTAGAAAAAAAAATGAAGTCAAAATTCTCGATAATAACAAGACAATAATTAAAAAATTTGAAAGTGATGCTAACTATGTTTTTGGCGATCGCATCTTAGATAAACATTCATTCTCATCATATAATGCAGATAGATTAATATTTCAAATTCAGAGTGATGGTGGTATTGGCGAAATAGATTTTTTAAACAATATTGAATCTAGTCTTAAAGAAAAAGGATGGGTATATAAAGAAAAATATAAGGAAGCATATATTTACTGTGATAAAAAAAATAATCAACTGGAACTAGTATCTCCAGTTAAATTAGATACTTATAGTTCTGCTGGTGAAGGACAGTCATTAAACCAGTTGGTTGGGTATTGGAATGTGGGTTTTATTCACTCTAGACAGAAACGCTATGTGTGTAATATTGATAGTTAATATTGTTTAAATTCGGTTTTAAGTTGATGATAAGATTTATAAAACTGATGTCTATCTTTACTTTTAGTATTGGTTTATTTGGATGTGATGATAGTGAAGTACTGGATTTGAAGAGGTTCTCCAATGAGTTGTTTGGTAAATATGAGTACGAATATGATACTGATAGGGAAAAGAGCTCAACTCAACTTTTAGTAGTGAAAATAAAAAAACAAGATTTTTCTAGCAAAGATTATGAGGGTGTAAAAAATGATCTACTAAAGAGGAAGTGGGATTTGGTAGACTCTTATAATAGTTATTATAATTTTTGTAAAACCAACCATTATTCGATAGACATATTAAATCCGATTTATGATAAGCATTATACACGAGACGGTGAAGAAGTTAATTTTAAAAGTAAAGATTATTGGTACTTTTCAATTTATTACAATAAGCTAGGCGTTAATAATTGTATGGAGTATTATAGTAAGTAATTATTTTTTATTTTTTTACTTTGATTTGGCTTGTATGAAAAAAATTATTTTAATCCTCTCATTTCTGTTAGTCGGATGTGATAAGGAGGTAGAACGAAAACCCTATATAGATAAAGTAAATCAGGACATCGTAAATGAGGCCAAAGTTTTATTTAATGGTACTGTTGAAGATTTAAGTGCTTATTCTTCATATACTGATAACACTGTGGCATATAAAATTAAAGCAAATAAATTTGATATTAATTTTTTTATGAAAGAAGAGAGTAAAGATTTAAAAAAAATGGGATGGTCTTTCTTTAAAAAGTATAATGAAAGTTATATCTTTTGTGATGGGGAAAGACAATTAGAGATAATATCACCTAGAATTGTTTCTAAAAATGAAGTTTTAGTTAAAGGTTCTGCTGGTATGCAGTTGGATAAGTTTTGGCATGTTATATTTATGTCACCAAATAATACAAGGCGCTATGTTTGTTATGACTACAAGAAATAATGTTTGAATTTAAATATTTTTGAAAAATGTGTATTTATATAATGAAAAGTATATATCAATCTTTTTTAATTATCATACTTTTAACTTCCTGTGCACAAGATGAAAATCTAGAGATTGGAAGAAGTAATCATCCAATTAATATAGAGTTGAAAAGAGAGGCTAAAGATATTTTTGGAGATAAGCTAGAAAGAGAAAGAAGTTATCAATCATTTTCTTCAAATGACGTTGTTTATAAAATTAGTGCTAGAAATTTAAGTATGGAACAGTTTGAATTCTACAAAGATCAGATATTACCTGAAAAAGGTTGGTTTTTTAGATCAAAAGTTAATGAAGGCTATATATTTTGCCAAGGTTCTCGCCAATTAGAAATAATTCCTCCACAAGTTCTTGTTGATAACAATGAACTAGGTCGAGGAGATATTGGTAAACAGCTTGAAAAGAATTGGAATATTTTTTTAAGACATACTGCTAATGGTACTTTAAATGAATGTTATTTGAGAAGTAAAAGTTAAATATGATACGGATTTTTGAATTTATTTTATAAAAGATTTATGGATAAGAAGGAAATGACAAATCACTTTAAGAAATTACTCATTTCTTTAATAGTAGTACCTTTTTTGAGTTGTTCTTTACTTGAGGAAAAAGTATGTATTCATAATTTTAATAAGAGAGTGATTGAACTAAGCCATGATCTAAAGGTACAGAAGGTGATCAATCGTATTGATCAGAAAATTTTTTGTGGAAACCATCCTTATAGTGATTTTTATAATCGCTTGGATAGTTTATTGGTAGGGTTGGATGAAATTCAACGAGAAGAATTTTATACAGTTTTATTTTTTGCTGAATTCCATCGCAATGAAAATGGTGGTGAGTATGTTGAATTTTTGAATAAAAATAATATTAATATTTACAAGCAATATAAGCTAAAAATGAGTGATCAAAAGTTATTGGCTAAAATGAAATATACAGATGAAGAGTTGTTGAATATAAAAGCCTTGGGTGAGATGCTTCATTAATGTATTTTATTAAGATTTAATATATAATCTTGAAATTTTAGTTTGATAGCTAAATTTATAAATTTTTAATTAAATATAAAGGGTATGTTTTGTCTTCTGTAAAATTTTCTTATATTGCTGGTTTCTGGCGCCGATCATTTGCTTTTCTTATTGATTTATTACTGGTAGGTGGTTTCTGCTGGAGTACGATTAGACTTTTATCTAATTTTTTGCATCAATTCCCAGTTATATCTATTTTTATTGGATATTTCTTTGTTGTTTTATATTTTGGTTTGTTAAACAGTCATTTACATTCTGGACAAACGTTTGGCAAACAGCTTTTAAAAATCAGAGTGGCTGACACACATGGGAAAGATCTTGCTGTAATTCCATCATTGCTTCGTTCATCCATCTTGTTTGCGCCATCATGCCTCATGTCATTAAGCGGTTATTTTCCGATTTTACTATTATCTGAATTATTCAACCTGTTGTTGGCCTGCTTACAAATTTTGCTTATTTATTTTTATATTTTTAACCGACAAAACCGCCGCTCCATTCATGACTTCGTTGTGGGTTCAATGGTGATTAATTTAAAAAAAGATGATCAAGAACAACAAGTTCCTGAGATGTGGACTAAGCATAAGATTTTTGCAGCATTGATTACGTTGGTGGGTTTAGGCATTGGAATTTCTTCTTTCAATTTGTTTGATCGTGATAATACTGTTGAAATTAATAATTTTAAGGGCGGTCAGCCTGAAATTGTTCATGTAAAACGGATTTTAGAAATGGAAGATGGATCAGAGGCTCAACTCATTTTATTTGATGTGCAGATCAATGATCCAATAAAACTTAAAAATTCATTTTTCGCCCAAGAGTTCGCAGATAATTTACAAAGACTTGAGCCGCAGTTGATAAATGACAGCAGTAAAATTTCAATTCTTTTGAGCACACGGCTTCAATTTGGCTTAGCCTCATCAATGGATTTAAATATGTACTCAGTTAAAAAAACGCAGCAAGGATTAAAGGTTGTAGAAGAGATTTCTACCGTAAACTTTTAAACCATGAAAAAAGCTGAAGCTATTTGTTGCATAGATTAAACCTTTTAATTTACGTGCGGATAGCTTCAGTATCTCTAATCCTGTTCCATTAAACACACTCCGTAAAGACCAACTTTATAGTTTAAGCGTTGTTTGTCAGCCTGAATTTCTTCATTTTCTTATGAGGTTAAACAAGGACGTACAACAATGAAAAAAGCACTGCTTCTCTTGGGTTCAATAGGTATCTTGGCAAATACGCCAGTCTTGGCCGCCGATTTAAGTATCGGTGACCCGAAAACACAGGCGGGTGAACTAAAACTGACAGGCGCCATCCGTACCCGCTATATCCATAAAGACTATATTGTCGAAGCCAATGAAGGCTCCAAAAATGATGACTGGAGATTGGCCGATATCAAGGCGGTCTTGAGTTATGAAAATCCAGACTGGATTGCATCGATGGATGTGCGTTGTTACCAGTATGACCGCTTATGTGATGCACTGTTTTTAAAAGATGCTTGGGCAGGCTACAAATTCTCGGATCAGCAACGGCTGACAGTTGGTTTTCAATCGGTTGATTTCGGCTTTGGACGACTTTGGGGCAATAGTTATTATGAAACTTTGCTCAATACCGTTGGGCTGGAAGACATTCAAAACCTTGGAGTGAAATACCAGTTTAAGGACAATCTGTATAACTTCATTCTCGGTTTTTACCCGACTGATGGTGGTAACTACAAAGGCACATCCAAAGATTCCAGTCGCTATAGCGGTAACTTTGTGCGGGCAGATGATCAGACCCAAGGTACCGATATTGATGAAAAGAATATGTGGGTGACACGCTTATCCCGAAAATTTGAGCTCGATCAATCTCAGAATTTCTCCACGGAAATTGGTGGCTCTTACTGGTATTCGGAACTGGAAAATAACCGAACCAATAAAGATGGGCATCGTAGTACATGGAGCATTTTTAGCACCACCAATTATCAGGCATGGCAATGGTTGTTCTTGGCAGGAGAGCAGGACATTAAAAATGCAGATGATCTTTTGCCAAAAAGTTCGACCATTGGCGCATTTGACTATCCTTATCAAGTGGCCAACAAAGGTAAATATATGGCCAATGAAATTAACTATACCTTTGCTAAGCCTTTCCATCAGTTAGAAAATATTAAACCCTATGTGTCGTATAGTCGTTTTTATAAAGATGAATCAGGCTATCAAGATTCGGATCGCTTAATCGCAGGTCTATATTTTAACTATAAAAAAGTCGGCATACAGGGGGAATATATCTGGAGTCGCAATGACCCAATGACGGGCAGTGGCGCAGATGGATTGGCACAAGGTGAGAGCAATCAATGGAATAAATTGTTCTATTTATCCTTGGGTTATTATTTCTAAACTCAGCGTTGAAAATGAGCCAGTCTGTTTGCGATAGACTGGCTTTTTGCTTTAGGCGGTTCTTAAGATCAAAGCACCAATCAAAATGATGCATGAGGAGATAATCCGTACCGCATTAATACGTTCTTTTAGAATAAAGATCGAAATCAGCGTGGCAAATAAAATCGAGGTTTCTCTTAGTGCGGCAACAATCGCAACAGGTGCAAGCGTCATCGCCCACAGTGCCAAACCATAAGAAAAAAATGAACCGATTCCACCAATTAAACCTAAATGCCAATTATGTCGAAAATACTCCCCCATTTGCCGATATTGCATTTTTAGGGCAAAGATAAAAAAGATCAGTCCTGAGAGTACGAAACTCCATAGGATATAGGCAATGGCTGATCCTGCAAGGCGAACACCATGTCCATCCAGCAAGGTATAACCCGCAATCAGGACAGCGTTGAGTAGAGCCAGACCGATACCTTTGCGTCCCGTTTTGGGCGCAGCCAGAATCATCGATAAAATGCCGACGGAAATGGTGATAATGCCTAGCCATGCATTGAATTGAAGTTGTTCATGCAATAACAAAGTGCCTAAAATGGCCACAATCAGCGGTGCTGTGCCACGCATTAAGGGATAAGTCAGCCCCATATCGGCAACGCGATAGATTTTAGCCACCATACCAAAATACAGAATTTGTATTGCTGTTGAAGACAGAATATAAGGCCAGCTCTCGCGATGCGGAATCGGGAAAAAGGGCAGCAGTAGTGCGGCTAAAACTGCTGCGGATGCAGTGACCAATACGGTAGTTAAAAATTTATTTGTACCCGCTTTTACAATGGCATTCCATGTGGCGTGACATGTCGCTGCAAGTAAAATAAGGCCAAATATTGCCGTGCTCATAAGCTGCCTGTTATTTCATGATCTTGCTAATGTGCATGATATGGTTGAAAAAAGAAAGCAGGCAGCTTAGCGCGATTATAGAAATACTTTCTCTGTATTTGGATTGATCGGCTCAATCGGTTGGATCAACTGACCACGGCTTAGGTTCTGGATATGCTGTAAACGGTTGATCAGTTCATTTTGAATAAACAGGATACAGGTCTGTAGTTTAGACGAACTTTTTAAACGTGAAGGATAGACCGCCCAAACATCGGCATCTTGCCAGTATTCAGGCAAAATATGCTGTAACTGACCACTAATCAATTCATCTGCGACATCCCAAATCGAACGTAAGATAATGCCATGTCCCTCAATCGCCAACTGGTGAATAATCTCGCCATTATTGGAAATGAAGCGCGGTGTGACATGTACCGACCGATCTTCCGAGAGATGACGCAATTTCCATAATACTGAGGATTGGTCACGCTCACTGATAGTCAGGCAATCATGGTTGCGTAAATCTTCCAAACTTTCAGGCATGCCTTGTTGCAGTAAGTAGCTGGGTGCAGCGCAGAAAATTCGGAAATTCGACACCAGTTTTTTGGCAATCATATTCGGGGCAATGTCATTGCCGATGCGAATATCCAGATCAATACTGTGTTGAATCAGGTCTTTGGTGTTGTCGATGGTATCAAACTGAATTTCCAGTTTTGGGTACATGGTCATTAATTTAGACAGAATTGGCGCAACATGTTTACGGCCAAAACCGAAGCTACTGACTATGTCGAGATGACCTGTGGGCGTGCTTAAGGGGTTATTCACCAGCTCACTGATTTCATCAAATTCATCCAGAATATTGGAGACCCGATCCAGAATCAGTTTGCCATCTTCGGTCAAACTGACATGACGGGTACTGCGATGGAACAGTTTACAGTTCAGATTGGTTTCTAAAATATTGATGCGTTTACTGATAAATGCAGGTGAAGCACCTAGCTCCTCAGCTGAATCGACAAAACTCTTGCGTTTGGCGACTGTGCAAAAAACCTTTAAATCCGATAGGTTAGGTAGATTATTCACGATCCGTGTCCATTGGGGTGATAGTTTTCTTATTGATCATTTTTGCTGAAAACAGCATGTTTACAGCTAAGGATATTAACCAAAGGTGTAAGGGAGCGTTATGGCAAAAAAGTATAAAGTTGCCACGATTGCGGGTGATGGGATTGGTTTAGAAGTTCTACCAGAAGGCATCAAGGTTGTAAAGGCGGCAGCAGACAAATATGGCATTCAAGTTCAAATGGATAGCTTTGATTGGGCCAGCTGCGATTACTACCTTGAACACGGCAAAATGATGCCGGATAACTGGTTTGAAGTCTTGCAGGAATATGATGCAATTTTCTTTGGTGCGGTGGGTTGGCCTGAAAAGGTGCCTGATCACATTTCACTATGGGGATCATTGCTGCAGTTCCGTCGTCGTTTTGACCAGTATGTGAATTTACGTCCAGTTCGGTTAATGCCTGGGGTGAAATGTCCACTGGCTGGTAAGCAACCAGGCGATATCGATTTTTATGTGGTGCGTGAAAACAGCGAAGGTGAATATTCAGCGATTGGTGGTAAAGCCTTTGAAGGCACTGATCGTGAGTTCGTCTTGCAGGAAGCGGTGTTTACCCGTCATGGCGTCGATCGCATTTTAAAATATGCGTTTGAATTTGCGGATCAACGTGAGGCTAAAAAAATCACGGCTGCAACCAAATCTAATGGCATTGCCGTCAGCATGCCGTACTGGGACGAGCGTGTCGATGCAATGGCAAAACACTATCCACAGATTAAGGCAGATAAACAGCATGTTGATATTTTAGCGGCACGTTTTGTTCTACAGCCTGAGCGTTTTGATGTGGTGGTGGCATCGAATTTATTTGGTGACATCTTGTCGGATTTAGGCCCTGCATGTACCGGCACCATTGGTTTGGCGGCTTCGGCCAACCTCAACCCTGAACGTAAATTCCCGTCATTGTTTGAACCTGTGCATGGTTCAGCACCCGATATTTACGGTCAGCAAATTGCCAATCCGATTGCGGCGATTTGGTCAGGTGCCATGATGCTGGATTTCTTGGCAGATGGAGATGAGCAGGTGATTCAGGCAGGGCAGGAAATTATGCAGGCGATTGAGCATGTGTTGGTGCATGGCCCGAAAACGCCTGATGTCGGCGGAACTGCCAAGACCTATGAAGTGGGTGATGCGATTGCATCCTGTGTGACTCAGCAAAAAATGGATTTATTCGCGATGGAGTAAGTACCCCTGAGGGAATAGTCACTATCCGAGATGGATTGAATAGATATGGATAATCAAATTACAAAGCCTTATACAGATAAGACGCTTGCGATCACCAGTCTTGCCGTTGTATTTACATCGGTGGCTGGGTTGGCAATCTACTCATCTGAATCAATACAACTGGCAGCAAAATGGATGCAATGGACCACGTCGGTGTTTACCACGCCAGTCCTGTTATTTGCTTTTTTATCAATTATTTTTACCTTCGGTTTGGCCTTTAGTAAATACGGCAAAATCAAGCTCGGCGAAGGTAAGCCCCAATACAGCACCATGTCATGGATTTTCATGTTTATTTTGTCGGGGATCGGGTCATCTACCTTGTACTGGGGCTTTCTAGACTGGGCTTATTATTATCAAACGCCAGGTTTGAATTTAGCTCCTGAGTCAGCTGAAGCACTGAAATACAGCGTGGCCTATTCCTTCTTTCACTCTGGTTTGAGTGCATGGTCGATCTATGCTTTGGCATCGATTTCACTGTGCTATAGCTATCATGTCAGAAAGAATAAAGGCTTGAGCTTAGCCTCAATGGTCGAAGCAGTCACTGGCTTTAAAGCGACAGGACCCGTTGGACGTGTGGTCGACCTGATGTTCTTGCTATGCATGTTTGGTGCCTTGACCATTTCACTGGTTTTGACTGCAGTCACTTTTACCAACATTCTGTCCCAACTCACGGGTATTCCGAATACCTTCATGACCAAAGTCATTATCATCTTGGCGGTGTCGGTGTTATTTGCCCTCAGCTCTTATGTCGGTATGGATAAAGGCATGCAGCGTTTGAGTCATATGGTGTGTTTGGGTGTGGTGCTGTTTGCGATCTATGTGCTGTGCTTTGGCCCAACCCAATTCATTATGAATAATTCATTGATGAGTTTTGGTCTGATGGCGACTAACTTTGTCGATATGAGTCTGTTTACCGACCCGATGGGCGATGGAAAGTTTACCCGTGAATGGACGGTGTTCTATTGGTTATGGTGGATTTCTTATGCACCCGGTGTAGCGCTGTTTGTGACCCGTGTATCTAAAGGACGCACCATTAAAGAAGTGATTCTTGCCATGGTCATCGGCGGTAGCGTTGGTTTATGGTTCATCTTTGGGGTATTTGAAAATTACAGCGTTCACAGCTTTATTCACGGCATGGTCAATGTGCCGCAAATCTTGAGTCAGCAAGGCGGTGAAGTGGCGATTGGTCAACTGCTCGGTTTATTGCCAGCAGGCAAGCTGATGATGTGGTTGTTCCTTGGCATTATGGTGATTTTCCTTGCAGCACATATGGATGCGGTGGGCTATGCGGTTTCTGCAACCTGTACCCGTGGCCTAAGTGAAGGGCAAGATCCATCTCCGAATGCGCGTTTGTTTTGGTGTCTGATGTTAACCCTGGTACCGATTGCGATGATTTTCTCTAAGGCGCCGTTAGACACCATGAAAACGGCCACCATTGTGACTGCCTTGCCGTTTATTGTGATTATTCTGGTACAGACCTATGGCTTGGTGAAATGGTTGATTGAGGATTATTCCAAAGTACCATCGCATTTGATTGAACAGCGCAGCTTTAGTGATTTGGACGCGCTTGAGCATACTGACCCAAATCAACAGATGCAGATTGATATTGCGGCAACCACACTGGCACATAAAAGCAGTCAAAAGGAATTGTTATGACTCAGCAACCGAACATGCACTATGGGTTAAGCGAAGAAATGCAAAGTCTGGTGTACTGGAGCAGCATTTATTCAGCAGCGGATAACGATATTGATTCAATTCGTGCAGCCTATGATGCGATGTGCCTGCATTACACCTTGCCACGTGATGGTACGGTCAATATTGAAGATAAAACTGTTGCGCATGCCACTCATCCAGTCAATGTTCGGTTGTATTCACCCTTGGGCCAAGCACCTGCGCAAGGTTGGCCTTGCGTGTTGTTTATCCATGGGGGTGGCTGGATGCTGGGGAATCTAGATTCACATGAATTTATTACCCGTTATTTATGTCGTGATTTGAATGTTGCGGTACTGAGTGTGGATTATCGTTTGGTGCCCGAACATCATTTCCCAGCCGCTTATGAAGACTGTGAAACGGTTTATCAGTGGCTTCGTGCGCATGGCGCAGACTGGAACATTGATCCAACGCAGATTGCCTTAGCAGGCGACAGTGCAGGCGGCAATTTAGCCGCGGCACTGGCGGTTCAATTACAACATACAGGCAATCAGGCATGTGGTTTGGCTTTGATCTATCCATGTTTGGGCATTAGTTTTGATACCGCGTCTTGTCAGCAGCACGCACAGGCGCCGTTATTGACGCTCGAGGAAATGCATTATTACCTGAAGGAATATGCGCCGAATGCAAATGACTGGGAAGATACACGTTTAGCGCCACTAAATGCACAGGATTTTTCTGACATGCCACGTAGCTTTGTTGCGGTGGCTGAATACGATCCACTGAGTGATGACGGGCGTATTTTCGTGGACAAGTTAAAACAAGCCAATATTACCGCCGAGTTTTATCTCGGCAAAGGATTACTACATGGCAGTTTACGTTTAGTACGGGATTGTCCTGTGGTGCAGGATTTATATCAGCACATGCTGAGTTCGTTAAAGCAAATGTTCAAGTGATTTGAACATCAGCCAATTTTGATAAAACGGTCGTTAGGACAAAACAGTTTAATGGAGTAAAACCATGAATGCAGTTGAAAAATTACCAGAAGATTTCTGTTCAAACCCAGATGTGGCATGGACATTTCCAAAAGTGTTCTATACCTCATCTCAGGTGTTTGAGCGCGAAAAAGAAGAAATTTTTGCGAAAAGCTGGATTTGCGTAGCACATGGCAGTGAAGTTGCCCAAGCCAATGACTATATTACCCGTAAGGTGATTGGTGAAAACATCATCGTGATTCGCGGTAAAGATAGTGTATTGCGTGCATTTTATAATGTCTGCCCACATCGTGGTCATGAATTATTAAGTGGTAGCGGTAAAGCCAAAAACGTGATTACCTGTCCGTATCATGCATGGACATTCAAGCTGGATGGTAGTTTGGCACTGGCACGTAACTGTGATCATGTTGAGTCTTTTGACAAGCAAAACTCCAGCATGGTGCCGTTAAAAGTTGAAGAATATGGTGGTTTTGTCTTTATTAATATGGATGAAAATGCCACTTGTGTTGAAGATCAATTGCCTGAATTTGCACAAAAACTGAATGAAGCTTGTGCCGTAATCAAAGACTTGAAACTGGCTGCACGTTTTGTAACGGAAACACCTGCCAACTGGAAAGTGATCGTGGATAACTATTTAGAATGTTATCACTGTGGTCCAGCGCATCCTGGTTTTGCTGACTCGGTACAGGTGGATAAATACTGGCACACCACCCATCAAAATTGGACGCTGCAATATGGTTATGCACGTTCTTCAGAAAAATCATTCAAGCTTGACCCATCGGTGAAGGATCCAACTTTTAGTGGTTTCTGGACTTGGCCATGCACCATGTTTAACGTACCACCGGGTGCGAACTTTATGACCGTGATTTATGAGTTCCCGATGGATGCGGAAACCACTTTGCAGCACTATGACATTTTCTTCACCAATGAAGAATTGACTCAAGATCAGAAAGACCTGATTGAATGGTATCGCAATGTCTTCCGTCCTGAAGACCTCGAACTGGTTGAAAGCGTACAACGTGGTTTAAAATCACGGGGTTATCGTGGTCAAGGGCGTATCATGACCGACAAGCAACGTTCAGGAATCAGTGAACACGGTATTGCGTATTTCCAGAATCTTGTTGCGCAATACCACAAATAATTTTGTCTCAGGCATCAGATAATTTAAGGTGCGGTGATCAGGCCGTACCTTGCTTTTAATCGATAGGAACATGACATGTCAAGTTTGCAAGCAAGTCCGTTATTTCAACAACGCGGATTGATCAATGGTCAATGGGTGAGTGCACAATCTAATGCCACCATTCCTGTGACCAATCCTGCGACAGGTGAAGAAATTGGTGTCATTCCAAATATGGGTGCAGCAGAAGCCACCGAAGCGGTTGAAGTGGCGTATCAGGCTTTAGCAGCGTGGAAAGGATTAACGGCACAAAAACGTGCAGACCTATTATTGGCTTGGTATCAGCTGGTTTTGAGCCACGCGGATGAGCTGGCGCGGATCATGACCATTGAGCAGGGTAAACCCTTAGCCGAAGCTTTGGGTGAAGTGAAATATGCAGCTTCATTTATTCAATGGTTTGCGGAAGAAGGCAAACGTGTTTATGGCGATGTGATTCCAACCACCAATAGCCAGCAGCGTTTTATTATCACCAAAGAACCTGTGGGTGTGGTTGCAGCGATTACGCCGTGGAATTTCCCTATTGCCATGATTACCCGTAAAGCGGCACCTGCTTTGGCAGCGGGTTGTACGATCGTGATTAAGCCTGCCAATGAAACCCCATATTGTGCGCTTGCAATTGCCAAACTGGCAGAAATGGCAGGCATTCCAGCAGGTGTCATTAATGTAGTTACAGGCAAATCGCAAGAGATTGGTTTGGTCTTTAGCAGTCATGAAAAAGTCAAAAAACTGACCTTTACTGGTTCTACACCTGTGGGGCGTTTATTGATGCAGCAATGCTCAGGCACCATTAAAAAATTGGCGCTGGAACTGGGTGGCAATGCACCATTGATCGTGTTTGATGATGCGGATCTGGATAAAGCGGTACAAGGTGCAATCTTTGCCAAGTTCCGTAATGCAGGGCAGACCTGTGTTTGTGCCAATCGAATCTATGTCCATGACAAGGTTTATCAGGCCTTTACCGAGAAATTTGTGCAAGAAGTACAGAAATTCAAAATCGGCAATGGTTTGGAACCGAATGTACAGATCGGGCCGTTAATCAATGACAAGGCAGTACTGAAAGCAAAACAGTTGATTGATGATGCTTGTGGCAAAGGTGCCCAAGTGGCGTGCGGTGGTCAACAACATGCACTTGGACAAACCTTCTTTGAACCGACCGTGTTAACCGATGTTTCGCGTGATATGGACATTGTTCAGGAAGAAATTTTTGGCCCAGTAGCACCTTTAATTCGTTTTACTGAGGAAGCGGATGTGGTGGCGCAAGCCAACGATACCATTTTTGGTTTGGCAGCCTATGTGTATAGCGAAAACATTTCACGGATTTGGCGTGTGGCTGAACAACTGGAATATGGCATGGTCGGGATGAACTCAACTGCTATTTCCAATGAAGTGGTGCCATTTGGCGGTGTAAAACAATCGGGTGTTGGTCGTGAAGGCTCTAAATACGGTTTAGAAGAATTTATGACCATTAAATATATGTGTTTAGGAATTTAGGGACACTGTTGGTTGGGTTGTCAGAATGGGCAGCCCAACGGGCAATATGCGCTTAAAATTAGAAAATGCTGAGATGAGCAGCATGCGGTAAAGAGGATTTAGACATGGCTAGTCATTATGAAATGTTTGCATCGGTGGTCACACGGGTAGAGCAACTGACTCCACTGATCAAACGGTTTACATTTAAACGTCAGGACGGACAAAATTTCCCTCAATTCAATGGTGGCAGTCATATCATTGTGAAAATGAATGATCAGCTATCCAATGCCTATTCATTGATGAGCTGTGCTCATGATCTATCGACTTACCAAGTCTGTGTCCGTAAAGATATTGAAGGTAAAGGTGGTTCAGTCTTTATGCATGATCAGTGCAATGAAGGCTGTGAAATTCTGATTTCTGAACCGAAGAATTTGTTTCCATTGGCGGCAGATGGTGAGAAACATATTTTAATTGCAGGCGGGATTGGGATTACCCCATTTGTGCCGCAAATGGATGAGCTGGCAGCGCGTGGTGCAGACTTTGAATTGCATTATGCCTACCGTTCCCCAGAGCATGCTGCATTGTTAGATGAACTCAAGCAAAAGCATGGCGAACATATTGTTAGCTATATTGATTCAGATGGAAAATATCTTGATCTCGATCAATTGATTGGCTCTCAACCCAAAGGTACGCACGTCTATGTGTGTGGCCCAAAGCCAATGATTGATGCAGTGATCGATCGTTGTAATTACCATCGTTACCGCGATGAATATATTCACTGGGAACAGTTTGCATCTACGGTACCTGAAGAGGGTGAAGCATTTACGGTTGTATTGGCGAAATCCAATCAAGAAGTGGAAGTGCAAGGCAATCAAACCATTTTACAAGCGATTGAATTGCTCAATATTGATGTGGAATGTTTATGCCGTGAAGGAGTCTGTGGCACGTGTGAAACCATGATTCTAGAAGGTGAGGTAGAGCATTTCGATCAGTATCTGAGTGATGATGAAAAAGCCTCACAGCAGTCGATGATGATTTGTGTATCGCGTGCAAAAGGCAAAAAACTAGTACTTGATCTTTAATTTAAAGTTTTGAGTTTAAAAATATAAAAAAGCAGCCTAAGCTGCTTTTTTATTGATCAGGAACATTGATTCAGATTTATTTTTTGCCTTTCTTGGTTTTTAAGTATTCTTGATAAGATTCTTCGGCAAAGCGTCTTAAGGAATCCCCAATGGCAGCATATTGGTATTCATTCAGGTTGGCCAATGACGCACGGGCAGAAGGGTGCTGTACCCCAAAGCCTGAACCTGGTAACAGTACCACACCTGTTTCATCAGCAACGCGGAATAATAATTCGGTTGGGTTCTTATTCTTCATGACCCAATCTGCAAACTCGTCTCCATACAGTGTTCGAGAGGTATTTTCCAAGTTGACCAAGGTATAGTAATCGACTGAGTTTGGATCGGCTGGAACTTCAACTCCTAATTGTCGATACAGCGCAGCATCACGTTCGCGCACTACAGATTTAACCGCCTTCTTATAGTTCTGTTGCGAATCCATCATATTGAATAGGGCAAACAGTACCATTTGCACTTGTTGAGGTGTAGAAAGACCTGCGGTGTGGTTCAGTGCTACATTGCGACTATCTGCGACCAGACGATCAATAAATTTGATCTTGGCTGGATCAGTGGTTAAAGAAGAATAGCGTTCTTCCAGTTCCTTCTTGTCTTTTTTCGACAGCGCAGCCAGTTTTTGATCCAGAATATTATTGTTGGAGAGAGCGATTACCCCGAGTCTCCATCCAGTTGCTCCAAAATATTTCGAGAATGAATACACCAAGATGGTATTGTCTGGGCAGATCGCAAACAGTGATTTGAAATTGTCTGCAAATGTACCGTACACATCATCGGTTAAAATAATCAGGTCAGGTCGTTTTTTCACGATATCAGCCAATATCGCCAAACCTTCATCGCTGAGTTTTACTGAGGGCGGGTTACTTGGATTCACCAGAAAGAAGGCTTTAATCGATGGGTCTTCCAGTTTCCGCAATTCAGATTCAGGGTATTGCCATCCGAGTTTTGGATCGGCCTCGATCAGGACTTCTTCAAGTTGATAGTCATTCAGTTTTGGAATTTCCAAATATGGTGTGAAAATAGGTGCACCAATCGCGATACGATCGCCATTGGCAATAATTTTATTCTCTTTTAAGGAGTTAAAAATATAGGCCATTGCTGCGGTTCCACCTTCGACCGCAAACAAGTCTAAGCCTTCTTTCGGCATGCCTTGGACGCCCATTTCACGTAGGATATATTCTTTGATAATCGATTCACTGATACGTAGCATGCGGTCAGGGACAGGGTAGTTACAACCTAAAATTCCCTCAACCATTTCCAGTAAAAAAGCATCTGGATCTAAACCGAGCTGATCTCGGACATAGGAAATGGCTTTGCCTAAAAATACTACACCGGGTTTATCCCGATTGTGCATAATGAAGTTATCGAAGCGAGATTGCAGACCAACTGGGCGAGGGAAGCCGCCTAAGCCTTCTGGCATATAAGAGAACGAAAACTCTGATTCCGTTGTTGAAAATAGCCCCAATTGGAAGAATGCCCGACGCGGAATCGTGGCTAAAAAGTTTGGATTTCCGCGGCCTGCATTCAGCATCATCCTGTCTGTTTTGCTTTGGGCAAGCTCAATTAAATTGTCTTTTAGTTCGAATGGGCTAAGTTTTGAGTATTTTGAGTAATCAACGTTCCCCATGGGAAGTCTCCTTAATTATAGTGACGGCAATAAAATTTTGAATATGGATTTAAGCAAGGCCAACAATCAGTGGGCCAAGCAGAGTTAAGAATACGTTTGCCAAGGCATAGGTAATTGCAAAAGGCACGGTCGGAATTGAGTTTCCAGCTTTATCTAAAATTGCACCAAAGGCAGGGTTGGCACTACGAGAACCAGACAAGGCGCCTGCCATAACGGCAACGTTGTCATAACGCAGCACATAACGTGCAAAAAGCATGGAAAGAATCAGAGGAACTAATGTGACCACCACACCGATCATAAATAAGGACAGACCACTGTCTTTAATGGTTTGGATGGCTTGTAAACCAGATTGCAAGCCAACCGCAGCCACGAATCCTGCAAGACCCAGATCTTTCAGGAGCTGCGATGCAGCTAAAGGCATGTTGCCATGGACTTGATTGCGGCTGCGCAACCAACCAAACAGAAGACCTGACAGTAACGCACCACCACCTGCACCAAGTGTTAGAGGGACATCACCAATACGGACTACAAACAAACCAATCAATAAACCAACGACCAAGCCTGCGCCGTGGAAAATCCAGTCGGTTTTTAAGCTTTCTGGCAGTGCTGTACCTGCTTCTTTGACTAAACGATCAAGATCACTTTTAGTTCCATACACGGTAATAACATCCCCTTGATGTAAAACGGTGTCATCACTCAAGCTCTGCGTTTCATCGTTACGTTTAATCGCCAGCACGTAAATCCCATGCTTTAAATAGGATGGGGTATTACTTTTAATATCACCGAGACTGCGATTGATATACTTGGAATTTCTTAGGATGACATCGGTCGTATCCATAATCATTTCCATACCTTGTGAAGACTGTAGTTCAGTACCAATTTGGTCTGAAATAGCAACAACACTGGCACGACGGCCGACCAGCAATATCACATCATCTGTTTGTAAAGTTAGTTCTGGTGCCACATCAATCAATTGATCTTTACGCTTTAAGCGCTCGATGGTAATGCTACTTTGTATGGATTCAAGTTCTGCAACAGTTTGTCCATTGGCTTGTTTGACTTTATAAATACGTCCGACAATTTCAGGCATTGCAAGCTCTTGACCTGGTGCTAATTCAAAAGCACCTTTCAGACGTTCGGATTGTGCTTTCAAAGCATCATCGTGAATTTCTTTGCCCATAAATTTAGGCAGAATATTGACACAGACAATGATGGCACCCAATGAACCAAAAATATAAGTCACCGCATATCCGATTGCGACATTGGCCTGTAGTTTTTGAATCTCAGCCAAGGGCAGGTCGAGTCGTGAAATCGCATCACCTGCAGTCCCAATAATTGCAGATTGGGTCATTCCACCAGCAGCGAGTCCTGCGGCTAAACCTTTGTCTAAATGGAATAACTTTGCCATGACCAAGACTGTGATTAAGCCGCTGACTGCCATGAAGACTGCTAATAGGATTTCTTTTATCGATTGTGGACCCAATGATTTGAAGAACTGTGGGCCACTTTCAAAACCAACTGCATAAATAAATAATGCAAATAGAATGGCTTTGACCCCATTATCGACGGGAACACCGATGAGACTGAGTACGACTGCAACAAGTAGGGAACCTGCTACACCACCGAACTGAAATTTTCCGAATTGAAACTGACCGATCCAGAAACCTATTGCTAAGGATAAGAACAATAGTATTTCTGGGCTATGTTTTAATTCGCCTTGTAACCATTCAATCATTTTTCGATCTCACTTTTCTTATTCGATCTATCTTTAGGTTTGAAATTTATTTATTTTTCATGTTTTTTTAAAATACGCCTCAGAGCGATTCTGTGCAAATCTATTGATTTTATTGTATTTTTATATTTTTAAAGTCTAAGTTGTTATAAAGGCTAATTTTTTTTTCAAAGTGTTGTTATATAAAAATATATTTTAACTAAAGATAAAAATAAAGTTACACAAATAAACAAATTGGAATCTAAGTATTTACTAGTGTTTTATGTTTTTTTAATAAATTTTAAATAATAATTAATTTTTTATAATAAATATTTAATATTATGATTTTTAATGAAAAATGTTGTTTTAAACTGTAATCATTAATTAGATTTAAAATAATATTAAAGTAAGTTGTATTTTTGTAAATTACATTTAAAAAACAAAGTATAAATAAAGAGTTACTCTAAGTTACCAAGGGTTGAATAAGTTTCTGTTTATATTTTATTCAAAATAAACACTTTAAAAACATACATAAACGATAAGGTGAAATAATCATGAATAAAGTCTATAAGCTGGTGTGGAATGCTTCAACTGGTGTTTGGGTAGCGGTATCTGAGCTGGCTAAATCCAGAGTAAAATCAAAGACAATTAAGGTTTTAGCTGCTGTCATACTGGTTAATTTTAGTGTAGGGATAGGCGCAAGTTATGCAGATGAGGTAATTCAGGGAAATAATATACAAGTCGTTACAGATAATAGTGATCCGTTGAATATAAAGCACACAATTTCTACATCGGATAATGTTGCTTTTAAGAATGTTACCGTGGGGACGGTGGTGGTTGATAGTACAAGCAATAAAATCTCTGGATTGAGTGATGGGGCGAATAATGATGATGCTGCAACTTTTGGGCAATTGAAAACTGTTGATAATAAAGTCAATCAAAATAGCTCAGATATTTCATCATTAAATTCTAGTGTTTCGAAAAATACAGGTGATATTTCGACAATAAACTCGAGTGTATCTAAAAACACAGGTGATATTTCCTCACTAACTAATCGAGTCACGGTGAATGAAGGAGATATTGCAAATTTACAGTCATCGGTTGGGGGAATATCGAATCAAACCTGGAAAATTCAAGCAAATGGTGATGCTGCAACATCAGTAAAGTCTTCTGATACAGTTCAGTTTTCAGATGGCGCAAATATTGCGATTACCCGATCAGGAAATAATCTGACTGTTGCGACAAAGCCAGAGGTTAGTTTTGACAAAGTTACAGTCGATGGGGTTGTGATCGATAATGGCCAAATTACAGTGACTAAAAATGCTACTGTAGGTTCTGGATCTAAGGAAGTTGTGACTGGTGATCAACTGTATAAAGTTGAACAAGACTTGTTAAATGCAGGAATTGAACGCGCTAAATATTTCCATGCAACTTCAGTTTTAGATGATTCTGTTGCTGATGGTACCGACTCAGTGGCGGTAGGGCCAAAGGCTGTGACCAATATAGCAGCTAAAGATGCGGTGGCGATTGGTAATAATGCCATTGTCGGAACAGCAACCGTTGCGGGTACACCTGCTACCGATGGAATTGAGTCAATTGCGATTGGTAAAGACACTAAAGCACTAGGCAATAAAAATACCGTGATTGGGCAGGCAGCGACGACGGATACGATGGAAATTACCAGTTCGATTGCGATTGGTGATGCTGCAAAGATTAGTGGTACCAGCACCAAAAATGCCGTTTCTATAGGTTCTAACTCAATTTCAAGTGCTGAGAATGCGACTGCGTTAGGGGCTGGTGCAGAAGCTTCTGCATCGAATGCTACCGCTATTGGTCAAGGGGCGAAAGCAGCATCTGGCTCAGCAATAGCCTTGGGAGATAGTGCAATTGCGAGTGGAGCAAATTCTACTGCACTGGGTTCAGGTGCTCAGGCGAATAGTACCAGCGCCATTTCTTTAGGTGCAAATGCAGGCGTAGGTACGGTCAATAATGCAGGAAATAGCAATCAAAACCATATTGCAATTGGTACCAATGCAGGACAAAACATCAAAGGCAATGAAAATATCGCCATTGGTTTAGAAGCATCCAATGGTACATCGGGAAATTATAACATTGCGATTGGTTCGAAATCGGGTCAGGCTTCCGCGGGCGAGGAAAATGTCAGTATTGGTTATTTATCCAATCAAAATGCCAAAGAAACTGACCATACCACAGCGATTGGTGGACGTTCAATTTCAGGTCAAGCGGCTGTTGCTGTTGGTTATTTAGCAAGTGCAGACAATCAAGGTGCGGTTGCGATTGGGTCCAATTCAAAAGTAGAAGGGATTGATGACGGCTCGGGTACAGGGACCAAGAAAAATGCAGATAATGGCGTTGTAATTGGAACAAATGCGTGGTCTAAAGATAATAGTATTGCTTTGGGTTCTAATTCTGTTGCTTCAAAAGAGTTAGCCGAAACACAAACAGGTTATCTGACCTCATCTAAAACCAGTAATCAAGGCGTGGTCTCAGTTGGTTCGGATGGTTCAGGAGGTGTGGCTGCATTTAACAGAAGAATTGCTCATGTGGATGATGGTGCAGATGGTTATGATGCTGTTAATGTCAGACAATTAAAAATTGCTCAAGAGAAAGTAGGTAACTTAATTGGTGGCGATGTTAGTGTAGACAACAACGGTAATTATTCGCAAATTACCTTAAAAGATAATAATGGCAAGGAATATAAATACAATACAGTGGTCGATGCTTTAGGTGCGATCTCAAGTGGTGCTGTGCTGCCAAGTATTGATAATGCAGTGACTTATACAGATGCAACCTCTAAACAAATTAATCTAAGACCTAATACGGTTATTAGTGGTTTGGCACCAGGTAAAGTGGGTACAGATGCGGTGAATCTAGCTCAAATGCAAGAAGCCGTTGAAGCGAGTCGGGTCAAATATATCAGTGTTAAATCTGAGACGATTGGAAACAAAAATAATGAAGGTGCTTCTGGGGTAGATGCGGTTGCAATTGGGCCTGAAGCCATTGCCCAGAATAAAAATAGTACGGCAATAGGTTCGCAGGTCTATGCCCTTGGTGATAATGCGACCACGATTGGTTCAACAGGAACGATTGCATATGATGCAGCAGGTGTTGCGATTGGTCAGCATGCGATCAGCCGGGGTGAAAATAGTATTGTCATTGGTAAAGATGCGAAATCAGAGCCACAAACCAGCAATGATAAAGTCAATGATGCAGTGGCAATTGGGACAAATGCACTGGTGACTAACAGTAAAGGGATTGCGATTGGTAAAGAAACGATTGCACGAGGAGAGGAAAGTATAGCGCAAGGTTATGATGCTCGAGCGAGTGCCGATCGGGCGCTTGCCGTTGGGGTCAGCAGTCGTTCCTCAAGCACAGATGCACTGGCTTTAGGTACGCAAGCATCGGCATCTGGAACCAATGCGTTGGCGACAGGTAAACAAGCCAATGCCAATGCTCGTGACTCAATTGCAACAGGGACACAAGCAACAAGTTATGCAACCAATGCAATTGCACTGGGAAATAACTCTATTTCAGGGAAAGCCAATCCGACCAAAGATGAAATTGATAACAATCTCAATTCAAATACGATTGCCATTGGTACAGATAGTTTTGCTCAAATTCAAAGTGCAATTGCTCTAGGGAATACGGCTCGAGCGACTGAGGAAAATACCATTGCAGTGGGTAAAAACAGCAAAGTTGAGGCGAAAGATGCAATTGCGATTGGTCTAGATGCTCAGACGATTGGAGCAAATGGGGTTGCTTTAGGTAAACAAGCCAAAGCAGACGGGGAAAATGCGTTGGCGCAAGGTGTTTCAGCTAAGGCATTAAATCTTAACTCCATTGCGCAAGGGAACAATGCACAAGCTATTGCAGATAATGCAACTGCGATTGGTGCAAATGCTTTGGCGACAGGCAGCGCAGCAATTTCACAAGGTTTCAATGCCAAAGCGTTAAATACCAATACCATTGCTCAAGGTACCAATGCACAGGCAACAGCCGAAGGTGCGACTGCCATAGGTTCAAATACAGTTGTTAATCATAACAATGCTGTTGCCCTTGGTAATGGTTCGCAATCTGCCGATTATGTACAAACAACCAGTACGGTAATTAATGGCAAGACCTATAATTTTGCGGGTATGCCTACCAATTCTTCAAGTGTAAGTGTGGGTAGTGCAGGGAATGAACGTATCATCGTCAATGTCGCAGCAGGTCGAATCAGCTCAACCAGTACGGATGCGATTAATGGTAGTCAATTGCATCAAACCAATACTGCAATTGAAGATTTAGCCAATACACCACTAACCTTTCAAGCAGATAGCGGTGCCAATGTACAGCGTAAACTTGGAGAAACGCTAAATGTCGTTGGTGGTGTAACAGATGCGAGCAAATTAACAGATAACAATATTGGTGTTGTGGCTGATGGAAATAACAAGCTCACGGTTAAATTAGCCAAAGATGTGAAAGTCGATAGCGTCAATGCAGCAGGTACATTGATCAATAGTAATGGCCTCAGTTTTGTGGATGCTAGTGGCAATGCGATCGCGAATAGTCCAAGTATTAGCAAGAACGGAATT